>WGAE01000180.1 GCA_015489185.1 Campylobacterales bacterium | reverse complement strand
GTATAAGTGTTTCACGATAAGGGGGCATACACTCCGGGCACCCCAGTGAATTGAGTTTCAGTGTATAGTCGATGCCGAAAAAGTCCAGAATCTCTTTGAGCATTAAAATGATTGTCGCATCTTCGAGTGGA
Organism: Campylobacterales bacterium; assembly: GCA_015489185.1. Taxonomy (GTDB): domain Bacteria; phylum Campylobacterota; class Campylobacteria; order Campylobacterales; family QNZT01; genus QNZT01. The sequence continues at coordinate 4,254 of WGAE01000180.1, read as the reverse complement.
CTTGCGGCGCCGAAACTTTCGACACCGAACTGGTGAAACTGTCTGAAACGCCCTTTCTGCGGACGTTCGTAACGGAACATCGGACCGTGGTAGTAAAAACGGTGAATACCGCCTTGACGATCATACTTTTTCTCGATAAAAGCGCGGACGACACCGGCGGTTCCTTCCGGTCTGAGGCAGACGTCGTTGCCCCCTTTGTCGATAAACTGATACATCTCTTTGCCGACGATATCGCTGCTTTCACCGACACTTCGCTTAAAGAGTGCTGTCTCTTCCAAAATAGGTGTCTCGATAAAAGTAAAACCGTACTTTTCGGCAATACGCGTCGCGTTTTCAAGAAAATAGCGGTATTTTTCGTTTTGCGGCGGAAGCATATCTTTCATGCCGCGAAGTGCTTTGATCATACCAGTAATCCTTTGATTTTGGAGTGGAGCTTTTCGATCGGTTCACCCGCATCGTAAATTTCGTATTTTATAGTTAATTTCTTTAAGATATCGATCATATGCTGCTGGACGCGAAGCAAATAGTCGATACCGCGTTTTTCGATCATATCTTCCGATTTTTCGCGCATACGATCGCGGATCAGGTGTTTGTTTGTCTGTAGCAAGATCACCAGATCGGGCAAATGATCCTCCAGTGCGAAACGGTTCAGTTCTATCAGAAAGTCGATATCGTAGTCGGGGTGATTCGCCAACGCATAGGCGATACCGGAGATAAAACCGCGATCACTGATGATCAGTTTGTCACGATTCGGCGCGATCACTTCATGATAGTGTTCCGCACGATCCGCCAGAAACAAAAAAAGTTCCGTACGATGTGAAGCGACCCCTTTATGAAGAATCATTTTTCTGATTTCACTTCCCAAAGGTGTGCCGCCGGGTTCTTTGGTGACGAGGGCATCGGGAAAGGCTTTTTTGAGCAGCGATACCTGTGTACTCTTGCCGCAGGTATCGACTCCCTCAAACAAGATATACATCGTCTTCTCCCTCAAGCAGTCCCGCGATAGGTTCCGGTACCAGATGCGAGACATCGCCGCCGTGGTGGAGGATAGTGCGTACGACCGATGAGCTGATGAAGGCGTTTGAGAGGTTTGGCATCAGGTAAATTGTTTCAATATTCGGATCGAGCGATGCGTTCGCATACCCCATCTGAAGTTCATATTCAAAGTCGCTGACCGCACGCAGTCCCCGTACAATAAGGTTGGTTCCCATCTCTTTTGCCAGATCGACAAGCAGATTGTTAAAACTGACGATTTGGATATTTTTACAGTGGGTTGTTGCAAGCTCGATCAGTTTTTTGCGCTTTTGGAGTGAAAACATCGGCTTTTTTGCGCTCGATTCGGCTACCGCGACGATCACACCGTCGAAGATTTTCCCGGCACGCTCGATAATATCCAGATGTCCCCGTGTGATAGGATCGAATGTTCCGGGATAGAGTGCAATTTTTTCTTTCATGAATCCTCTTTCCAGCGTTGATAAAGATTGTGTTCTATGCCGAGCAGATCGAACCACTTACCGATCAGAAAATTTTCCATATCTTCCAGTGTTTCGATATTTGCGTAATAACCGGCTACCGGCGGTGCAACTATGACACCGATACGCGACAATTTTACCATATTTTCGAGTGCGATCGGGGAGAAAGGCATCTCTCTGGGCGCAAGCAAAAGGGTACGCCGCTCTTTAATCTGCACCGCGGCGGCACGTGTGACCAGATTGTCCGCGATACCGCAGGCGATTTTAGCTAGTGTGTTCATTGAAGTGGGGATGATCGCCATCGCATCGCAGCGAAACGAACCGGAAGCAACCGGTGCGGCGATATCGTCCGCATCAAAAATCCTCAAATGTTCCTCTTCATGAAGCACTTTTCTTGCGTTTTGTGACAGGATAACAAATATTTCAATATTGTCGGGAAGCGCTTCGATAAAACGTCTGCCGAGTCTGGTGCCGCTTGCGCCGGTGAGTGCGACAATCAGCCTCATTCGACTACTTCCACGTCGGTATTGGAGAGTACGCGCGCCTTGAAGTGACGTTTATAATCTTTACGAATACGGATAATATCGCCGACATTGCCGTCCTGTAACGCTTTTGCGGTAAACTGCAGTTCGATACCTCCTTCTTTGATGACGGCGGTGACCGTATCGTTTCGCTGAATATCGGGTGCGTTTTTAAACTTTTCGATCGTGAGGGGTTTGTTAACACCGATGTGTTGTTTTGCAACATATCGGTAAAACGCTTCGTCGGTAATCGGACGGTGATAGAGTGCGTTGAAAGGGATAGTTACTTTTGTCGCCATCTGCGGTATCAGTCTTGCACCCCTTTGAATCGGCTGTGCACTTTTGTAGAGCGTGACGGTGGCATCAAGGTTGTATTTGAAATAGAGTCTGCGTTTTTTTTGCCCCTTTTGCAGTGTGACCATCACACTCCCCTTTGCACGTCTGAGGGTATCTTTGGTAACGGCAACATTGGTGACACGATAGCCGTCCAGTTTGTGAATCAGATTGGAGGAGGGTTGCAGATGGATGGCGTTGATCTGCATGGACGGATAGGCTTCCTGAAACTTTTTTTGCAGTAACGCACGAATTTTTGCTTCATGAAGCGGTGAAGCGAATAAAAAAGAGATGAAAAAAAGCGGTATCACAATGCGCAGAAAATTTCTCAACAGATATGCCTTTTTGCATAGTCAACAGCAAAAAGTATACCGAAAATCGGTTGAAAAGGGGCTAGGGGAGCTTTTTGACAAATGCCCCTTCGTCGATCGATTTGAGTTTGTATTTTTTCACTTCCGCGATACGACGGTTTTTGTAGGGTCCCGCAAGCAGCAGTTTGAGTCCCGACTTTTTTCGGATTGTATAGGGTTCTTCGAGTGCCCGTAGTTTGCGAAGATAAGCAGGATTGATTTTGTGTGCCGCGGCAAGCTGGACGTAAAATTTTCGGCTTGTCGCGTGTACAGGTTTGGGCGTGTAACGTACACGGTCGATCGTTTCGGCAGTATGCAGAGGTTGCAGGCGGATGATGTCTGCAGCAGCAGATTTGGTTATGCCGGGCGTAGCTGTTTTGGGTTCTTTTGGTTCCGGGAGCGGTTTGAGCGGGTGAAGCTTTAAGGTTTGTAGTGTTGTGCTGTTTTGCTGCGGATCGAAGCGGTATCCCACGCCCAGGTTAAATGTGACGTCATGCTGGTTACAGTCAAACTTTTGGATGAAGTTGATTTCACTGTTGAAGATAAAGTGATCCTGAATCGGAATCTGAAATCCTGTACCCAGGTTTGCAAAGGGTTTGGAGTCGACATTGCCGGCTTCATGATAGTATCGCTCATACCCCACACCTCCGAAAACGTAGCCCCAAAGAAGCGTCAGCGGGATATGAAAATCGTGTCGGATATTTAAAAAATAGCGATCGCTGTTGGTTTCATCGGGTGCTTTGTAGGCGGGGTTTTTGATATAGCCCGGCGGTGGTGGTGTGTTGTCTTCGGGAATGTACCGGAATTTGGCGCTGCACATATGTTCAAATGCCGCACGCAGTGCGTAACGTTCGCTCAGATAGTGTGTGACACGAATGCCCAGCAGGTTGGCGCTTTTGAGAATCGAGTTGCCGCCCGGATAGTTTTTGCCGAGTGAAAATGTAAATTGTGTCGGTTGTGCCTGCAACGTGAGTGTCATGCAAAGCAGTGTCACGATCATGATCGGACGTTTCCAAAAAGACATCGATGACTCCTGAAGATTGTTCTTTTTGTAGATCAGCTTTTGTGAATAAAAATGCAACGGGTCACGCTTTTCATGAAGTAAAAAAAGCAACTTGTTACAAATATCAACAAAAATGAGGCTATAATGATAAGATATCCAATCATGAAGTTGATGTGTTACGGGAGGTTGCAGGTGCGTTTTCTTCTCTTTCTTTGTTTGATCTACGCGACACTTTTTGCCGCTGACAAATACACCAATGCGCTGATCGATGAAACCTCTCCCTATCTTCTGCACCACGCACACAATCCTGTCGACTGGTTTCCCTATTCACAAAAAGCGCTCGAAAAAGCGAAAAAAGAGCATAAACTGATTTTTCTCTCGATCGGTTACAGTACCTGTCACTGGTGTCATGTGATGGAGAAGGAGTCTTTTGAAAATCCGAAAATCGCGGCACTTTTGAATCGAGATTATATCAGTATCAAAGTCGATAAAGAGGAGATGCCTCAGATCGATACCTATTATCAGCATCTGCATACGTTGCTCAATCAAAGACGGGGCGGGTGGCCGCTCAATCT
>WGAE01000179.1 GCA_015489185.1 Campylobacterales bacterium | reverse complement strand
GCCTATCGGTACTTTCCGTCGCAAAACAGAACGCCGAAGAGAACTATACACGTGCCGATAATATCGTGCATGAAACATCCCGGAAGCGGTTTATGACGGAAGCTCTTTCCTAACAAAAAAGAGCTATAATTCAGGCATCATATTTCAAAGGGGCTGCCTGTGAAAAAAGTATGCCTGATACTTCTGTTTTACAGTGTCGCGCTTTTTGCAAAAACCGACTTCTGGAATCTTTTGGTCGATACGCAAAAACAACTCTTCCCCGATCAGACACTCTATCGTCTTATCGATCTGACAGAAGTCAACCAAACGACCCAAAACGAGCTAAATACTACCGACAGCAATATCGATGCGCGTATCGACGCATATGAAAAACTGATCCGCATATTGCAAAAAGCACCCTTTTCGGTTGAAAAAGCACAAAACCCTTTTTACGATCCGCAAAAATCCGCCAAATTACGTAACAAACTGATTCTCAAAATAGAAGCCAACAGAAAGTACGGCTATCTTCAGGCGGTCAAACGTGATAAACTGCTGCTGGAAGATCTCAATCTAAGAGAGATAATCTACCGCTTTTTTCTCTATCTTGCCGATAACTGGACAAGGCTAGACGAAAAAGCGTTACGCGACTATATCCAAAAAAGGCGCGAAGCACTTAAAAAAATCCCCTTTCAAAACGCAGTTTCCGTTTACGAAACCGCACGCGCACAAAAGGGAGAGATTGCGGCACAGACGGTTCAAAACTTTTTGCAACTGGCACGCGATTACCACTTTTTTGAGAGTTTTCTCGACTACCTCTATCTCAACGCAAAACTGCTGACCTACCACTCGTTTGCTTCCAAACTGCGTCTGGACAACCTGATCGACCGAATCAACGAAACACCGATAGCCGCGCGTATCAATACAAAACTGCGTTTGATCGATCTGGATACGGGCAGAGTAGTACTCTTTTTTGTTGTGATACTCTTCTTTTTCATCCTCAACTACCTGCTTTACAAAAAACTCTACAGCTGGTTTAAAGCAAAAATTCTCGAACATGAAGATGAAACCGACGAACTGATGCTGGCAAATCTCGACCGTATCCGAAGACCGGTTTCGTTGCTCGTCAACGGTTTCGGACTGAAACTGGCACTTGAAGTAGTCCGTTATCCTGTACCGCTCTCCGAAAATACGGAACGCTTTTTCGACATTCTTTTCATCGCTCTGATCGCCTATATCTTCATGATCATCATTGAAAATATCTTTTTTCTCTATTTTTATACCAAACATGAAAGGGGTACACAGACACTCCGGGGCGAACTGGTCAATCTGATGCTTTCCGTCACCAAAGCGGTCATCTTCGTCACCGCGCTGCTGGTCGCACTGGTAAAAATGGGGGTCAACGTCACGGGGCTTGTCGCGTCACTCGGAATCGGCGGTCTTGCCGTCGCACTTGCCGCGCAGGATACACTCTCGAACTTCTTCGGTCTTTTGAAAATCATCTTCGACGAATCGTTTTCACAGGGGGACTGGATCCAGACCGCAGACGTCGAGGGGACGGTCGTGGAGATCGGATTTATCTCGACAAAAATTCGCACCTTCGACAACGCACTGATCACCGTGCCAAACGCCAAACTCGCCAACACACCGCTGAAAAACTGGAACCGTCGCACCTACGGCAGACGGATCAAAATGCATATCGGTGTTACCTACGGCGCTTCCGCCGAACAACTACGCAAAGCTACGGATGAGATCAAAACGATGCTCGAAAACCATCCGGATATCATTACCGCAGAAAAGATCGATCATCGCATCATCCGAAAACGGTTCAAAGAGACCGGCAAATTTCTCTCTCCCGAAGACAAGCTGGGTATTAAAACCACCTTACTCGTTTTTCTGGACAATTTCTCCGCTTCATCGATCGATATTTTAATCTATACCTTTTCCAAATCGACAGAGTGGGAAAAGTGGCTGGCGGTCAAAGAGGATATTATGTATCGTATTATGGAGATACTGCAACGAAACGGACTCGAATTTGCATTCCCGTCACAGACACTCTATTTTGACAAAGAGAATATCGCGCAAAGCGCCGAAGCGCTCAAACGTTTAAAGTAATCCAATCTCTTCGAGAATCGGCACGATCTTTTCGGAGAGCTTTTCGAGTTCCGAAGGAAGCAGTGAAAAGGCTTTATCTTCAAGCTTCCACTCGGCGATCTTTTCGAGTGTCATACTCTTTTCGATATCGCTGAGCACATCGCTCTCTTTGATCACTTTTTCCAGTTTTTCGACATGTTCTTGATGTTGTTTCATAAAATAGCTCCTGAATAGTGTTTTGATTACCGTATTAACTAACTGAGTCCTCTGAAAAATTTGATTCGCGAAAACATCTGCAACGGAAGGGTCGAAATCCGGTACGGATTTCGGGGCACCCACCGTGAAGCCGTTTGAGAGAAGCAAACTTTTCAGAGGACTCAATTATACCACGTCAATGGTAACGAATACGATCTTCGTTCCCCTCTCCGACCCAGATTTTGCCGTTGTCTCCGTAGACATCGATCAAATCGACACCGGTGGCACGGATATTGTAGCCGTTGACATCTGTGCTGTCCGCAGTCAAATTGTTTTTCAGCAACAAATAGGCAAAATGCCCGCTCCAGCTTGCAAACGCCAGTCCGCCGTTATGACGCAGATCGTTGTATTCCAGATAGATTTTCGCGTTTGGATTGCTTCCCATATAGACAATTCCCGCACGATCTTCCCTGTCGGGCGATTTTCCGTTGGCGTGAATGTCATTGTAACGGTACCAGATACCGTCCGCGGCGGGTGATTTTGCTCCCGCATAGTAGTTGTCATGCATATAGTTCCCCGCAATTTCGACATCGCTTGTATTACTGATATCGATCCCGTATTCCCGATTGTCGTAGAGATGATTTGAGAGAATCGACATTTTCGCGGATGCCTCCGTTTTGACGACGATACCGTGCAATGTCCCTGATATACTGTTTCCGCGAATCGTGATCGCGGTATCGGCTTGCGGCGCTCCCGTTACCAGATAGACACCGCTGCCCCTGAGATCTTTGATGCGTACGTTTTCAATCAAAATATTTCCACGATTGTTGGTACCGACAACGCCTCCAAGCGATCGATTCTGACCATCCAGCGTCATCCCCCGTACGATAATATTTTTGCCGCGCAGGGAGAGCAGATCGTTCGTGCTTCCGTGTATGATCGTCTTATCGATCCCCGCCCCTTCGAAAATCGTATTGTCGTACAGACCGATCGTATCATCGAGTGTAAAGGTACAGGCAGGCAAAATCACCCTTCCGCCGGAAGTTCCGATTTGATCCAGCGCCGCACGTAATGCGCTCTGTGTACACTCCGTGACACGATAGAGATTCGCTTTAGGAACCGAAAAGCCTTTGAAACCCCACTCGGGATGTCGCAAAGTGTAACACTTGCCCATCTGAAGACGATAAAACGATCCCTCACTGCAACTGCCGTTTTCGGGCAGCGTAACCTCTGTTTCACCATTTCCTCCGCCGTTATCCCCACCGTTACCGGCAGAAGGCGCATGTGACGAACCGCAGCCGAACATCATGAAAAGTAAAAATAATGTAATATAAAATCTGAACATGAAGTCTCCTTTATCTTTCCATCCTATACTACATTATTTAACAGATATTAAACAAGTATTTTACTTTGAATAATAAGTGTTTTTGAAGCAACGAGACATCCGCCGTATTAAATCTCTTTTGCTATAATAGAATATTAGGATAAAGTCCTCTGAAAAGAAAATCAGCCAAGGAAATCGATGCAGTTTGAAACCTACCCGTTTGAAAAACTCAACCGCTTACTCGAAGATGTCACCCCAAATCCCGCATACGATCCGATCACACTGACAATAGGCGAACCGCAGTTTGCAACCCCTCTCTTCATTCAGGATGCGCTCAGAGAGTCCGCGCATCTGCTGAACAAATATCCCAAAACCGCCGGAGAGGCCTCTTTGCGCACGGCACAGCGCAAATTTGTCGCACGCCGCTTCAATGTCACTCTGGACGATCGTCAGATTATTCCGGTTTTCGGTACCCGGGAAGTGCTCTTTAACTTTCCGCAGTTTCTGCTCAGTGAAAAAGCCTCACCTGTCATGGCGTTTACCAACCCCTTTTATCAGATATACGAAGGAGCGGCGATCGCCTCGGGTGCAGAGATCCGACATATCAACCTGACCAAAGCCGACGGTTTCAAAGCGGTTATCGATCCAAACCTGCTGGAGGGGTGTGATCTGGTCATTCTCAATTTTCCAAACAATCCAACCGCCGCGACACTGTCACTCCAGGAGCTTGTCGAATGGGTCAAAGCGTCACAACAATACGGTTTCGTACTCCTTAACGACGAGTGTTACAGTGAAATCTACACCGATACCAAACCCCCTTCTCTGCTCGAAGCCGCAATCGCCGCAGGCAATAGCGATTTTAAAAATATACTCGTCGTCAACTCCATCTCCAAACGTAGCAGCGCGCCGGGACTTCGAAGCGGATTTATCGCCGGGGACGCCGAAATCCTCGAAGCCTATATGCGTTATCGCACCTATGTCGGATGCGCCTCGCCGCTACCGCTGCAGGAAGCCGCGACAGTAGCATGGGAAGATGAAGCCCATGTCGAACGCTTTCGCGAAAAATATGCACAAAATCTGCATATCGCACATAAAATGCTGGGCGTTCCCGTTCCAAAAGCGACTTTCTATCTCTGGCTCGAAGTCGATGACGATCTGGCGTTCACCCGCACACTCTATCGGGAAAAGAATCTCAAAGTCTTGCCGGGGTCGTTTCTAAGCCGCGGCGAAAGCAGAGAAAAATATGTCCGTATCGCCCTGGTAGAGGAGACCGAACGAACCAAAGAAGCGCTAGAGAGGATCAAACCCTATGTCTGAGAAGATTCATTTTATCGGTATCGGCGGTATCGGACTCTCCGCGCTGGCGCGCTTCATGCAGCAAAACGGTTATACCATTACCGGATCGGATATGAAAGAGACACCCATGACCCGTAAACTGCGTGAAGAGGGGATCGACGTTCGTGTTCCGCAAAGTGCGGAAAATATCGATGACCAGACACTGATCATCCACTCTGCCGCGGTCAAACCCGACAATCCCGAAATCATCGCCGCACGAGAGAAAGGGATCCGTCTGCTTTCACGCAAAGAGGCGCTTCCGCTTATTTTGAAAGGGAAAAAACTCTACGCGGTGGCGGGAGCACACGGCAAAAGCACCACCTCCGCGATGCTCGCATCAATCGTCGAAGGATCGGTCATTATCGGTGCGGAGAGTAAACAGTTCGGCAGCAACATGCACTTTTGCGAAAACGAAAATCTGATCTTCGAGGCGGATGAGAGCGACGCCAGTTTTCTCAACACCGAACCTTACGTCGCGATCGTCACCAACGCCGAACCGGAACATATGGAAAACTACGGTTACGATCTTGAAAAATTTTACGACGCTTACCGGACATTTATCAACAAAGCGAAAATCCGTGTCATCAACGCTGAGGATCCTTTTTTGAGATCGTTAGATAAGATCGATGCGATCCGTCTCTATCCAAGCCGCGATATCCGCAATATCCAAACCCTCCTGATCGACGGGGAACCGCATACCTCTTTTCAGCTCAAATCCTACGGGACCTTTGAAGTCTTCGGGGTCGGAGAGCATATCGCCCTCAACGCGTCGCTGGCAATTCTCGCCGCGCATACGCTCTACGACTTCGACAAGATTCGCGAATCGCTAAAAGCGTACCGGGGTATCAAAAAGCGGTTTGATATCATCGAAAAAGCAAAGGATCATGTCATCATCGACGACTACGCCCACCATCCGACCGAAATCGAGGCGACACTCCGCTCGGCACGCAGATATGCACGGCTGCTGGGATTGCAAAAGGTGACCGCCATCTGGCAACCGCACAAATATAGCCGCACGCTGGACAACCTCGAAAAGTTCAAGACCTGTTTCGAGGGGATCGACGAACTGGTGATTCTGCCGGTCTACAATGTCGGCGAAGAGGAGCGTTTTATCGATTTTGCGGTACATTTTGCACGCTATAAGCCGCTTCTTGCCGACCGCATCCGAAACGACAAAGGGCGGCTCTCGCTGCAAAAAGGGGACAAAGAGATCGCATCGCTTCATGAAGGGGTGATCATCGGTCTGGGGGCGGGAGATATCACCTACCAGTTGCGGGGGATCGCCTGATGCAAATCGTTATCGGCATTATCATCCTCATCGTTTTGCTGACCCTCCTTGCCGCCAGAATGGAGGCGATCTCACATCAGAGAAAGATGCAGATTCTCAAACTGGTCGCCCTGATTTTTGCACTCCTTTGGCTCTATGAAACTTATGTCGATAGCGGTGACGCACGCACAAGAGCACTCTACATCGCTTTCAAACAGGGTAAGACACTGGTCTGTGACGGACAGAAAGTGACGCCCGCACACTTCTACTTCGAAACGGGAACGGAGTCGTTTGTCAGTACCGAGGAGGAGGGACCTCTGAGCGGTCTTGTCTACCCCGCTTCACAATGTGAGATCGCGGATGAATAGTATCGTCTCCAAACTTGATCTGGATGCTTATATCGCGTCGTTTAAAAAGTTTCTCGCACGCGAAAAACCGCTCTTTATGGAAGGGGATATCAATCTTCACTATCGGTTCATTCAGGCACTTTCAGCGCATGATTTCAAATCGCCGCCGGAAGTGGAAAATCTCGATACCCAGCTGATGCACCTCAAAAAACAGGGGCGGCTTCGTATCGATGAAATTTTCGCATTCGTCAAAATCGTGGACTATTTCACCTATCTCAAAAAAGTCTTCAAAGAGGGGATTGTCGGCGAATGGCTGGAGAAAATCGTCATTCCGAAAGAGATTCATGAAGTCTGCGGATACTTCGATTACGAGGGGAATCTGCGTGACGAAACCGATATACGTTTTGTCGAAGTCAATACCGCCCTCAAACGTAACAAAGAGCAGATCAAAGAACAGATGGGACGTCTGCTCTCCACCGCAAAACTTGCTCCCTATCTCGTCGATCGCCAGATCCACTATATCGACGAGAGCGAAACCCTGCTCGTACGCGGCGGATTCAACCATTTTCTCAAAGGTACCGTCGTCGCAAGAAGCAGCGGCGGCTACTTTTATGTCGTCCCCGAATCGATCACATCCCTGAAAAAGGCGCAGGCAAGCCTGCTTGACCGCAAAGCGGAGCTGATCCTCGAATATGAGAAGAAGATATCGGCACTCTTTCACCGTTTCGAACCCTTTTTGCGCTTTATCGACAAAGCATTCGATCGTTTCGACCACTATCAGGCGCGCATCTTTTTCGCGAAAGCGGACGATCTGGTCTTTTTGAAACCGGTTTCGGACAGAAGCGTGAAACTGACCGCGTTCGCACACCCCGCCCTGCACGATCCCAAACCGGTCACGATCGACTTTTCCAAAAAGATTCTAATGGTCACGGGAGTCAACGCGGGTGGTAAGACGATGCTGCTCAAATCGATTCTCTCCGCCGTATTTCTGGCGAAATATCTTTTGCCGATGCGTATCGATCCCCATAAATCGCGTATCGGACACTTCAAGGAGGTGATCGCCGTCATCGACGATCCGCAGTCGGTCAAAAACGATATTTCGACATTTGCGGGACGCATGACCGAATTTGCGCGACTTTTTGAAAAAAACCACTTTATCGCGGGCGTCGACGAGATCGAACTGGGTACCGACGCGGACGAAGCGGCGTCGCTTTTTAAAGTGATCCTCGAACATCTGGTACAAAAAGATGTCAAAATCGTCATCACCACCCACCACAAACGGCTCGCCTCGATGATGGCAACCCACCCCGAAGTCGCACTCGCTGCGGCGATCTACGACGAGAAACGGCAAAAACCGACTTTCGAATTTCTGCACGGCACCATCGGTAAAAGTTACGCCTTCGAAACCGCGCTTCGCTACGGCATCTCCCCGGCAATCGTCACGGAGGCGAAAAAGGTCTACGGAGAGGATCAGGAGAAGCTGGGAGAACTGATTCAGAAAAATATCGATCTGGAACTGCAAACTCGTCGTAAACAGCAACAGCTCGATCATGAAATCGCACGTACCAAAAAACTCAACAGACAACTGCATGAACAAAAAGAGGCGGCCGCGGCGAAACTGGCACGTACCCGAACCGAAATGGAGAAAGCCTACCTCGAAGCGATCGAAGCGGCAAAAGCGGCAGCCAAAAGCAGTGACACCCCGCAAATACACCGCCTGATGAATAAAGCGCACGAAAAGTTCAACCGCGCAAAAACAAAAGAGAAAGCCCAAAAACCGTTGCCGCTGCAAAAAGGGGATTATGT
>WGAE01000178.1 GCA_015489185.1 Campylobacterales bacterium | reverse complement strand
TTCGAGTTTCGGTATCGGCGGCAGCCATATTTCGATCAATGATGCCGTCAGTTTGGCCGTAAGGAGCACGATCACTAGAAAGAAAAAGGGGTGCGAAAGGTTTTCAAAAACGCGTTTCATAGCGGTAGCTCCCGTTGATATATCTGAACTCTCCGAGAATCTGGCGGTATCGGCGCTTCATCAAAGCGGAAGGTTTGAGACTCAGCGAAATTTTCCGATCCCAATAGAAGACATGCCCTCTCATGTCGCCGAAATCGCCCCGGGCTTCCAGGATGCCGGTCAGGGGATCGAACCGAACGCTTTCGATATGCGGCGGTAGGAGATTTCCCAACATCCCTTCCAGTCGGATACCCTGGGCTTCGATTCGCCAAGGCAGGAGAGCGAAGGACCGAACCGCCGCGACGGGTGTGTGATCGTACAACAGCGTGACCCGTTTCAGGCGGCATCCAGCGAGGGAGGCTTGACGGTGATCGTAGCAGATCCCTACACTCTCTTTTGAGAGTTTTTGCAGTGCGTCGTTGCAAAGACGCGCTTTAGAGAGAAAAAGGCCCGTACCTCCCAGCCATATCAGCAGCGCCGCGATCATAAGCGAGATGCGTCCGATCCATCTCACAGTGGTACCTCCAGATGCACCTTAAGCCTATCGGTTCCCTCTTTCTCCGCTTCGAACCGAAGCAATCTCAGCGGCATGTTCAAAATTTTGTTCAAAACCGTATCAGCCGATTTTTCGCTCAGCATGAAGTTGTAGATTTTTCGACCGCCGCGACGGTTGATGTCGGGCTTTACTCGATAGAGTCGTAAAAGTGTATTAAGCCGTTTTTGCAGATTGTGTTGGCTCTTTGGGGACCATTGTCCCTTCAGGTTCTCATAGTGGCTGATCAGTCGGATACGAGTTTGAAGTTCTCTTCGAAGTTTGTGGGTTTGAGTGTTGATTATCCAAGCTGTACCACCCCAAACAAGGGCTAATGCTATACAAATAAGAACGATCGTTCGCTTACTCATTGCGACAGCCTCCATCGGCATTGCAGTCAAGCTTTTTGAGCCGTTTTTGCAACGCTTCAGCGATCGATTGTCGCAGTCGTTTTTGTTTGTCGGCGATCTTGTCGTACTTTTTCACCAGCGCACGGACTTCATAGATCGATCGACCTGTGCGGCTTCGATCCAATCTCTTTTCGATTGCGAATTTTTGTTGTAGTCTCAGACCCAGATCCAATGACATCGTAACGATTAAAAGTATGAGTAGAGCGATCCAGAATCGTTTGAAATCGACATCCTTCTTCTCTTCGGCAAAAGATCGGACGCCCTCGAATTTGAGATCAGCCAATGAGGGGATGTCGCTTCGATCGTCGGGAAGCTCCAGGCAGACTCCCTCAATAACGTGGGCAATCGCTTTTTCGTCGATGCGCCTGGGCATTTGATCGTCAAATTGTTGTAAAAAGTAGCACTTCGCCTCTGTAAACCCTTCCGCGGTCAATCGGTTTTGCAGAGCTTCTTCGTCGTAGGCATAGCAGTCGTATCCCTCGTCGCGGCGTTGCAAGAAAAGCGTTTGATAAGAGGCGGGACGCGAATCCATGAAGCTATCGGCCAGTCGACGCACTTTGGCCGATGAACGGGTAGGGAAACGGGCATAAACATACCAGTAGAGTGAGGGAGCCAGCACCACTTTTACGGTATCGTCATTTGTAGAAAAGGTAATCGTCTCGTCTTTTCGGAGGTAGTGGATCGCCAAAATCTCTCTTTTTAGCTATTGTTTGAGGGTAAGTCTATCCAAAAGATGCTAATTGAGAGTTGATAAAGATGAAATTTTGATGATTTAGAATAGATTCAATCCTTCACTAATATAATAGTTTGTATAAACTCTAAAAGGATAGAGATGATAAACATGAAAAAATGGTTCGGATTTACATTGATGGCCGTTGCCGTAGTTTTGAGCGGCTGCGGCGGAGGCGGAGGCGGCGGTACGTCGAATGTCGTATCGCAACCTACTGCAGGCGGCGGCACCGTGGCCGACGGATATATAGCCGGTGCGACAGTGAGAACGCAAAGCGGTCAAAATCTTGGAAAGACCAATCAAAAGGGTGATTTTCGCATTCCCCAAGGGATCAAAGTAGTTCCGGGTACGATATTGACGGCTCAAGGCGGTTACGATGTAGCGACGAACGAACCCTTTACAGGTACGTTAAAAAGTGTCTACGGCGGCAACGGCGACGAAGTGGTCATTTCCCCTCTGACGACACTGGTGGCTGCAAAATATCAGCAAGATCCCGGCGCCACTCTCGATACCGCGATAGCGGAAGTGGCGAAAGCATTGGGCCTTCCGAAAGATGCGGTCACGGCCGATCCGGTTAAAAACGGCGACGCTTTTGTGGGAGCGCAGACGGTGATGAGTGCGGCCAAAATAATCGCCGCGGCGGGTAGCGGGGTTACCCTTCAGGGTGCGCTGGAGACATTGGGGCGAAGTGTGCGAAATGGTGATCTTAATTGGACGGCGGCTCTACATAGTGTCAAAGGCCCCGACGATATGGCCGGAGAGATCGAAACGACGGTGGAAAAGATCGAATCAATGACGAAGGCGCTCTTGAAAGAATCGATCCCCCATGATGCGGTTCAAAACACCCTCGAAGATATGGTAGAACACGATATCGTCGGTGCGATAAAAAATGGGGAAGATTTAAACAGCAAGCTTGATAAGTTAAATGCCTCACAATTGACAAGGATAGCCAAAGTTGTAGATTGCTTAAAAGAGCACAAAAAAACGATGCTTGGAGAGAACGTTGATTTCCAACATGTTAAATACGCCCTTAATCTGCAGGGTGTAGCATCAGCCTGTGAAGATAGCGATATAACAGTTTCATGGATTGAAAAGCACGGTTATATTGATCCTGATGGAAGCATTAAAAAAGACGAACATGGAAATGTTATAAATGTCGATTTGATTGCGATTGTTCAAGAAGGAGATATATCAGTCTCAGTCAAATTTCCTCTGCAAATTTTGCCGATCGATAATACGTCAAACGCATATATCGAATTACAAAGTGAAGATGTGGCGAACAAACTTCTGAAAGTAGCGGGGTACGATCGATCGATTCTCTTTGGGGACGCCGAGAAGAAAACAGGCTATCTGAGCGGTAATTTGCCGGGAGCCGATTACAACTATACGCTGATATCGATTCGTTGGCATATCGATGATCGCGGTGAAGTGGTACTGACGGATAATCAGGGGCGGTCATTGGGTACGTTGGCTTTTGAAAAGGTTCCCGAAAAAGGGGTCGCGGGAAGATGGACCCATGCCGACGGAACGATTGAACGCCTTTTTGTCACATCATCGGTGCCCGTGAAGGCTGATAATATACTCTCTGTTAAAAGTTATACCTATTTGAACAAAGTTTTTACGTTCGAACCGTTGGGCATGGATATTGCGTTTTCACCGGAGAATAAGTGTTGGATGGCCCGTAAAGTGCCGGATACCAGGAAAAAGGTTGAAGAAAAATGTAGCTGGAGTGTAGCGGACAACCGTTTAAAAGTGACAGCGGGGGATCTCTCTTTCAGTATTGACATGTCGGGAGGTGAAGGTGACAGTACCGTGATACTCGGTGATCTGGCTCATATTAGCGGTAATATAGAAGGGAATATTCAAAAGAACTATGACAGTGTCGTGACTTTTATACACAAGATCGATTATTACAATTTTATTGTACAGTACTACACAAAGAAAACGCATATTACCGATGTACGTAAAGATATTAACGGTTCGGTTATCCACGCCTTTGAGGGATCGCTGATCTTTAATACAGATGGAACTGCCCGTTATATTACGTTGGCAGATAACGGTATCTCTCGTAAAGATTTAAAGCTCTTTTGGAGTGTAGAAAATAATAATTCGATTACATTGAAAAATAGTAATGCGGAAATAGTGGCCCATATCGATTTTTATAACAAACCGGGTGAATTCGGGATCGGTAGTGTGGCAGCTGTATATGAAAAGAATAAGAAATATCCGTTAATCGTAACTGATTACTACAAAATAAAGCTCGCATCGACAGCTCCCGATGAAAACGGCGTAACTGATCGAATTTATAAATTGCTCGATTCTAGTGAAGATACCGTTGTGCTTCGAAGTTCAGGTGACAATGACTATTACTTTGTCTATTCCCGGGACGATCAGACGGGTGACTGGGAAATGGAAAAGGGCATATGGGAGTATGCGAACGGCGAGTTGCGACTGTATGACTTCAATCACAACGAGAGGGAGGCGGTACATCTTTACGGTACACCGGATCGAGGGGTGGCCGTCGAATATCACGATTTACTCGACAATGAGACGGATCGCGTGTGGATGGATAACGTGATCCCCTTGCAGTAGACTGCATCATTCCCGATTTAAAGGCGGATTCATCCCGGATCCGCCTTTTTTATTTTGCTACAATAACCTCATTCCTCTTTTCATGAAGGATCATGTATGGTCATCAAAGAGATTCAACAGTTTGCCGAGATACGTACCAAAGCGCGAGCTTATCTGTGTTATCTGCTTTCACGCAATATTCCCAATAAAACGCCGGAGGTGTCTCTGGATACGATTGTCCAGGCATTGAAGCGGCTAAAAAAAGAGGTGAAAGATATCGCTACGCTCTATGTGCTCGATGCCAAAGGGCGGCAGGTGATCAATAACATCTCCCGTACACCTTCCTATCGCACGGGAGAGGGTGAGAACCGGGCCGATCGGGCGTATTACTACCGGGCGGTACGGGAGAAGCGTTGTATTTTGACCGATCCT
>WGAE01000177.1 GCA_015489185.1 Campylobacterales bacterium | reverse complement strand
TCGCGAAATCGTCTCGCTTCTTCACGTCTGACTTCGGGGGAGAGATTGCCGTAAAGAACCGAAATACGATGTTTTTTGGAGAGTCTGGCTCTTAGTGCAAGCACATCGTTTCTGGAGAAGGTGATCAGCGCCGTACCCGGCTCGATATGTTTCATCGCAACCGGTTTGGGCAGCAGTTCGAGCGGATTTTTACGTTTGAATTTGACGACGGTCAACTCTTCCTCGAGATAGGCGGCGATCTTTTTAACGGCATCGAGTGCATTGACACTTCCGGTCATAATGACGGTATCGGCGGGCATACCGACAATGGCGTTGACCCATGCCCATCCTCGGTCCGGGTCTTCGAGCATCTGTACTTCGTCGATGACACAGACATCGACTTCGATATTGAAGTTTGCCATCTCGATCGTCGAGCAGACGTGTCCCGCTTCCTCGTCGATGATCTCCTCTTCGCCGGTAAGGAGTGTGACGGGGATATCGTGCGCTTTGAGTTTTTCGTAGTTTTCGAGTGCGAGAAGCCGAAGCGGCGCGAGGTATGTGCCGCAGTCGGCTTCCATCAGTTCCTCCATTGCGCGGTGTGTCTTGCCGCTGTTGGTGGGACCGACATAGAAGAAGAGTCTCCGTTTTTTTGCCCGTGCGAGCGGAAAGAGCGATTTCAGATCGCAGTGGAGTAGTTCATGAAGTTGTTCCTGCAGACTTTTTTGCATTGTTATTTTCCTGTGTCGGTATCAATGTGCGCGTATTGTAGCAAATGTTTGCCTCTTTAACTCTTCTAAAAATCTGCTTCGCTCAAACGGATTGGTGGTAGGGCGCGAAGCAGATTTTTCAGAAGACTCTTTTAAAGATTTTTGGCGAAATAGTTGTTGATACCGTGCAAAATGCCTTCCGCAAGCGCTTTTTGATAGAAGGGGTTAAAGAGGCGTTCCGCTTCGATCGGATTGGTGATATAGCCGATCTCGATCAAAACTGCCGGCATCTGTGCGCCTACCAGTACCCAAAACGGCGCTTCACGTACGCCGCCGTCGACGATTTTGTCGTAACGTTTGCGCACCGATGTGAGAATACCGCTCTGAATGTCGATCGCAAGTTTGTTCGACTGGACGATTTTGGTGCGATTCAGAAAGCTGAGCAGCGTATCTTTGGAATATTTATCCAGATTCATCGCCGCGGCGTTCTCTTTTGCCGCGATGCGCTTGGCTTTTTCGGTTTTTGCCGGAGAGAGAAAAAAGGTTTCGATCCCTTTGAGGGAGTATTTTTGCTTGTTTGGCGCGGCGTTGGCATGGATCGAGATGAAGAGATCCGCCTTTTTTCGGTTGGCGAAATGGGTGCGGTCCGAAAGCTTGATGAATGTGTCGCCTTCACGTGTCAGGTAGACTCTGTATCCCTGTTTGATAAGCAGCTTTTTAAGCAGTTTTGCTACTTTGAGTACGGCGCGTTTCTCCTGGTAGTGTTTGTAGCCGACCGCACCCGAATCTTTGCCGCCGTGTCCGGCATCGATGACGATCGTTTTGTTTGCGGCGTAGATCGCTTTTGTCGGAAGCGGGGTATCGGGTTTTTGGAGCGGAACGCTTGGTGCATTTTTGGTTTTGGGCGGTACAGTGATCGGTTTGAAATGCGCACGGGGATGCGTATCGCGGGAGGCGGTGCGTGTTTCGTTATTGACCTGAATGAAAAGTGTTCCTTTGCGAATAAAAGTTCCCGCAAAGATTTTGGAATCGTTCTCCAGTACGATCCGTACTTTGTTGCGCCTGTTTTGGGCGATCTTCGCTCGTTGGATATTGGAAAAGCGGAGTTTGGGTGCGGCAAAGGGGAGGTTGGCGCGAATATCGTAAATTTTACGGTAATGTCCCTTGTTTTGCGTATGAAAACTTAAAATCTCATCCGGACGCAGCGGTCTGGAAAATTTGACGATGAGGGTATTTTGTTTCACCTGCACGGAGCGGATATTCGGTACATCGGTTGTACCGTTTTGGGCACTGTTTCTGGTTGAAAACTTCGGTTTCTCTTTGATATGCGGTTTTTTACCGGTCAGGGTATAAAGTTCATGTTCGTAGGTGGAGCTGTCCAGTCCCAGCAGTTTCTGGCACTTGACAATCCCCTTGAGTGTCTGAATGATCGATTTTTTGTCATTTTGGACGACCGCGTTGATATAGAAGTTTTCGAGATCATGCAGTATCTGTTTCGTTTCGCTTTTGGAAGCGTAGGGGATTTTGTTGTAGAGATTTTGAATCTCTTTATAAAGGGCACTCCCGCCAAAAAGCAGCGTAAAAGAGAGTAACAGGAGTGCGAGGAGTCTACTGATAATCTTCCCCATGTTCGAGTTTTTGCATCAGTTCATGAACGGTAATCAGTGTATCGAGACGGTAACCGTTGGCACCGGTAAAGAAGAGTCCTGTCTCGGTATTGCCAAGATAGGCGTCGGA
>WGAE01000176.1 GCA_015489185.1 Campylobacterales bacterium | reverse complement strand
TCCCTCACCAACCCCCAGATAGAGAATCGGTTTCTGGATCTCTTTGGCGATTGAGAAGATGGCGCCTCCTTTTGCGGTACCGTCAAGTTTTGTGACAATCAGCGCGTCGATGCCGATCATCTCATGAAACGCATGTGCCTGCGCGATGGCGGAATTTCCCTGCGTACCGTCAAGGATAAGCGTTTTTCGGTCCGGCGCGCCCGGTTTGGCCTTGTCGCAGATACGTACAATCTTTTGCAACTCTTTGGCAAGATTGGACTGGGTATGGAGTCTGCCCGCTGTATCGATCAGGACATGGTCGATCCCTCTGGCTTTTGCGGAGGTGATTGTATCGAAAGCGACGGCGGAGGGGTCGTGTCCCTGTTTGGTCGCGACAATCGGTACGTCGATGCGCTCCGCCCATCGTTTGAGCTGTTCAATTGCGGCGGCGCGGAAGGTATCCGCAGCACCGAGCATCACACTTTTGCCTTCGGTTTTATAACGAAACGCCAGTTTGCCGATGGTCGTTGTTTTGCCGGCACCGTTGACACCGAAAATGAGTTCCACAAAAGGTTTTTCGACGCTCTTTGCTTCACGCGGCGGTTCGATAAAGTAGCTTAGCAACACTTTACGCAGCGGTTCACGTTTGACCTGATCGGAAGGAGGGAGGTAGTAGATGATCTCCTCGACTGTTTCGTAGGCGACATCTGCTTCAAGCAATATCTCTTCGAGCAGCTCCTTTGAAACGGTCTTTTCTTTTTTAGGCGCGACGCTGCGAATCGCCTCCGCTGTTTTTTTGAAAAAGCCGAACATGGTCTACTGTACTTTTTTGGTCAGTGCGCGCTGAATGTCCGCCTCGATCATCTCCTGCGGCGCGGCACCGACATAGTGGGTAAAGTAGTCGCCGTTTTTGTCGTACATGACCATCGTCGGAAGACTGCGGATACCTCCGAGTGCGTCGGAGAGGACGAAGTTTTCCGGAGAGTTGGTGACCGGATAGTTGATTCCCATATCCTCTTCGAACTGCTGAACTTCCAGATCGTCTTTGTTCTCTTCCATCAGGATACCGATGATCTGAACCTCTCCTTTGTAGGATTTCTGAATATCTGCCAGATGGGGGATTTCCGCTTTGCACGGCGGGCACCACGTTGCGAAAAAATCAAGCAGTACGATTTTTCCTTCGTACCCTTTGAAACGGATTCCTTTCGGAGTTGCGATCAGGACAATCTCGTTACCGTCCGTAGTATGGAGGGTGATGGTACTGGGAGCCGCTTTTTCCTCTTTTTGTACCGTCTGTTTCTGCTCTGTGGTCGTGTTTTCGTCGTGTGCCCGGTGCGCTTTACGCTGGCAACCTGTTGCAAAGAGTGCCAGTGTGACCAGAATCATCAGTGTCATATTACGTAGCATACAAGTTCCTTATCGATTATCGTGTATAGTAAAAAAACATGCATAGATTATAGTAGAGCAGGACTTACAGTTTGGATAAAAAAATTTTTCGAAGTGCGTGTTTAAGGAAAATGCGCCGTTTTTCACGCTACGGTTCTTTTGCTTTGGATAAAAAAGTTTCCCGAAAAGTCGACAAATTGATTACACGTCACAGGCCGAGGACGATTCTTTTTTACCTTCCGCTCGCAATCGAAGCCGATCTGCGCCCTTTGATGCAGCGTGTGCGAAAAAAATACAATATATTTGTCCCGTTTGTTCAGAAGGAAAGTTTTAAGATGGTAAAATACCGTTTGCCTTTGAAAAAAAACGCATTCGGTATTCAAGAGCCGTTACCGGGCCGACTGAAAATAAACGAAGTGGATATGGCGATCGTTCCCGTCGTAGGGGTAGACGGAGCGTGTAAAAGGGTCGGTTTCGGTAAAGGTATGTACGACAGATTCTTTCAGACTTTGAAAAAGAGACCCGTCGTTGTTTTTGTACAGCGGGTCGCCTGTACGACAAAAACGATTGTGACCGACGGCTATGATATCGCCGCGGATTATTATATTACCCCTGCAAAAAGTTTCATAAATCGAGGTAAAAACGATGATAATCACAGAACTCGCAGCGGCACTGGGCGGCGTCGCCGTCGGTGCAGGCGTTGCCGCGCTGATTGCCAAAAGGGCGCATAACGCGAAACTCGCCCTGTTTCTGGATCAGGCACAGGCAAAAGCGAACGCTATCGAACACGAAGCGGAAAAGCTGTTGCAGGATGCCCGGATCAAAGCTAAAGATTTGGAGATCGAAGCCAAAAACAGCTACGAAGAGAAGAAGCAGCAACTTCAGGAAGAGTATGAAAAACGGTTTGCGCAGCTTGAAAAGAAAGAGCAGGATGTCAACGCACTCTTCAAAGATGAGCTCAAGAATATTATGTCGGAAAAAGAGGAGATCAAAAAAGAGCGGCTTCTCCTCAACGATTATAAAGAGGAACTGCGCAAAAAAGAGATTGAACTGGAAACAAAGCTGGAAGATGCCGACAAGCTGATCGAACGCTCCGCCGGTATGACGCGTGACGAAGCGAAAGAGATCGTGCTGGCGCGTGCCGAAGAGAATGCACGTGCGGAGATTGCACACATTGTGCGTAAATATGAACAAGAAGCGAAAAACAAAGCGAAAAAGCACGCCAACTACATCCTGGCGCAGGCGACAACCCGCTATGCCGGTGAATTTGCCGCCGAGCGGCTGATCAATACAGTCAATCTGCCGAGCGACGATCTCAAAGGGCGTATCATCGGGAAAGAGGGGCGCAATATCAAGGCGCTGGAGATGACACTCGGGGTGGATGTGATCATCGATGATACGCCCAATGTCATCATTCTGAGCAGTTTCAATCTTTACCGGCGTGCGATCGCGACGAAAGTGATCGAGGAGTTGATCAAAGACGGACGCATCCAGCCGGCACGTATCGAAGATATTTATAAGAAGGTGACCGAAGAGTTTGAACAGAAGATCTACGAAGAGGGTGAGGATATCTTGCTTGATTTCGGTATCACCGATATGCATCCTGAAATTATCAAACTGATCGGAAAGCTCCGTTTTCGCGCTTCATACGGACAAAACGCGCTGGGGCACTCGCTGGAGGTGGCGAACCTGGCGGGTATCATTGCGGCGGAGTGTGGCGGGGATGAGAAGCTTGCCAGACGTGCCGGTATTTTACACGATATCGGAAAAGCCCTGACCCACGACTACTCCGGAAGCCATGTCGATCTGGGTGCGGAGATATGCAAACGCTACAATGAACATCCGGTCGTCATCAACGCTATCTACGCCCACCACGGTCATGAAGATCCGATGACAGTCGAAGCGGCGGCAGTCTGTGCGGCGGATACCCTCTCCGCGGCGCGTCCGGGTGCAAGGCGCGAAGTGCTGGAAGCCTTTTTGAAGCGGGTACAGGATATTGAACAAATTGCAACCTCGAAAAAAGGGGTTAAGTCGGCGTTTGCGATCAATGCGGGACGTGAGATTCGCGTGATCGCCAACGCAAAACTGGTCAACGACGACGAAGCGGTCCTGCTTGCCAAAGAGATCGCCAAAGAGATCGAAGAGAAGGTACAGTATCCCGGAGATATCAAAGTCAATGTAATTCGTGAACTTCGGGCAGTCGATTACGCCCGTTAACAGGGCGACTTCATGAAGCGTTACACCTTCAAAGAGATCTTTGCACAGATCGGGCGCTACAAAAAAGAGCTGGTCATCGCCAATATCACGGCGATCTTCGCGGCGCTCGCCGCGGCACCCGCACCCCTTTTGATTCCCCTGTTGGTCGATGAAGTGTTGTTGCATAAACCCGGGTTTATTACCGAAAACGTCGCACGTTTTTTTCCGGGAGATCATGAAGCGTGGTTTTATGTGCTACTGGTACTGATCGCGACCCTGCTGCTTCGCGGGATCTATTTTATTCTGAATGTCGTGCAGTTGTGGTACTTTACCCGTATCTCCAAACAGATCACCTATCGGATCCGAAAAGATCTGCTTTCGCACATTGAAAAGGTGAGTCTGAAGGAGTTCGAGACGTTCGGGGGTGCTAAAATCGCGTCAATGGCGATTGTTGATGTCGATACGATCGATACATTTCTTTCACGTTCGATCAGCAAACTGATTATCTCGGTCCTGATGATCGTCGCGGTTTCGGTCGTGTTGCTGATGATTCACTGGCAACTGGCACTCTTTATCCTCTTATTCAATCCGCTGGTTGTTCTTTTTACACGTAAAATTGCGCGGAAAGTATCGCAGTACAAAAAGCGGGAGAATGCGATCATCGCCGCGTTTCAGGAGTCGCTCTCGGAGACGCTTGACCTTTTCAGGCAGGTACGCGCAGCCAATACGGAACGCTACTTTTTTGAAAGGCTCATGAAGCTTGCGGGAGAGATCCGGGAGAAGGGGATTGCGTTTGCGTTCAAATCGCAGGTGGCGACAAACGGTTCACACCTCTTTTTTCTGGCGGGTTTTGAACTCTTTCGCGCGGCGGGGATTTTGATGGTCGCCTATTCGGATTTGACGATCGGATTGATGCTGGCGATTTTCGGATATCTTTGGGTGATTGTTACGCCTGTCAACGAAATCGTAAGCATTCAGTATGCCTATCATAACGCTAAAGAGGCGCTTTCACGTCTGAACGATATCTTCGCGCTCGAACCGGAGCCGGCGTTTACCCACAGAGAAAATCCGTTTCTCAAAACTTCCGCCAACGGGGTCGAACTGCGGCACGTCTCGTTTGCATATGATCCGAAGATTCCGGTTTTGCGGGATATTTCACTAACCATACCGCCCGCGCGCAAAGTAGCGCTCGTGGGTGCCAGCGGCAACGGAAAAAGTACGATCGCACAGCTCATTGTCGGCTTCTATACACCCGATAGCGGTGATATTCTCTATGACGGTATCTCCTATAAAGAGATCGGACTGGATGTGATTCGCGAACATGTCTATCTGGTACTGCAAAATCCGATGCTCTTTAACGAAACGATCCGTTTCAATCTGACATTCGGGAAACCGACGGACGATGCGGCGATTTTTGAAGCGCTGCGTATCGCACAACTTGAAGCGTTTGTCAAATCGTTGCCGCAGGGTCTGGATACGGTGGTCGGAACCAACGGTGTCAAACTTTCGGGCGGTCAGCGGCAGCGGGTTTCGATTGCGCGGATGGTGCTAGCCGATCCGAACATCGTCATTTTTGACGAATCCTCCTCAGCACTTGATGTCCATACCGAAGCGGCGCTGTTTCGTGATCTGCAACCGTTTCTGGAAAAACGCACGACGATTATTATTGCGCATCGCCTGAGTACGATCGCGATGGCGGATTATATCTATATGATCGATAACGGTAAGGTCGTGCAGGAGGGAAGACTCGAAGAGGTGATGCGCAAAGAGAGTGCGCTTTGTACCTTTTTCAATCCGTAAACAAAACGACAGGGAGTTTCATGGAAGATATTTTCAATTCACTGACCACCTACGGCTATATCGCACTCTTTCTCTATTCGCTCGGAGGCGGTTTTTTCGGACTGATCGCCGCCGGTGCGCTTAGTTATCTGGGGAAGATGGATATTGTCGTGTCGATGCTGGTGGTCTTTGTCGCCAACTATCTGGGCGATATGCTGCTTTTCTATCTGGCGCGCTACAACAAAGCGATGATCGCACCCTACATGAAGTCGCATCGCAGAAAGTTTGCGCTTTCGCGTCTTTTGATCAAAAAGTACGGCGATTTTGCTGTATTTATTCAGAAGTTCATTTACGGCGTCAAAACACTCGTACCGATCGCGCTGGGGCTTTCGGGGTACAGTTTTTTCAAATTCGGTCTGCTCAACATTCCCGCCAGCGCGATCTTTGTCCTCTTTTTCGGATTACTCAGTTACAAAGGAGGTGAACAGATCGTCACCTTTTTCGCGCATATTAAAGCAAATCCATGGCTTTTGCCGCTTGTGCTGATTCTGTTGCTGGGCGGACTCTGGTTCTATTTCGAAAAAGCGACGCGTAAACGAGAGCCGTGAAAGTATCGGTGATCATTCCAACTTACAACCGTGCCACATTGGTTACGCGGGCGATTCGGTCGGTTCTGGATCAGGAGGAGCCGGCGGATGAGATTATCGTGATTGATGACGGTTCGACGGATGAAACATCACAAGTGCTTAAAACGTTCGGTGACGCGATTCGTCTGGTCAGACGCAAAAACGGCGGTGTCTCCGCCGCCAGAAACAGTGGCATTGCCGAAGCGCGTTATCCGTGGATCGCTTTTTTGGATTCGGACGATGTATGGCATCCCCGAAAGCTTGCGCTTCAAAAAGCGTTTCATCAGGAAAATCCCTCGCTTCGCTGGTCCCACACCAACGAAGCGTGGATACGAAACGGCAAATCGGTCAAACAGCGTGCACACCATGCCAAAGTAAAAGGAGCGGCGTTTTACGAGATGCTCGATTTTTGCAAAATCGCCCCCTCGACGGTCATGCTTCATGAAACGGTGTTTAAAGAGGCGGGGATGTTTGACGAAACATTGCCGGTTTGCGAAGATTACGATCTGTGGCTGAGGATTTTGCGGCGTTATCCCGTAGGACTGGTGGAAGCGGTTTTGACGACCAAATATGCCGGACACCCGCAGCTCTCTTTTTCTTCATATATTCTGGATCGGTATCGGGTCGAGGCATTGCTGAAACATCTGCCCGACAAGTGTGTGGAAGCGGAGATTGCAAAGAAGATCGCCGTTTTGGAAAAGGGTGCGAAAAAGCACCGAAACAGAGAGACAGAGGCTTTTTGCACTGCGCTCAGAGAACGTCTCAGGCTGCAGGTATGATATCCTCCGTTGTCTCAAGTTGCATAAGTTCCGGTTGTGCTTTTCCGATGTAAAATCCCTGGGCATAATCGATACCGATTTCGTTGATGATGCGAAAAATCGTTTCGTCACCGACATATTCGGCGACCGTTTTGGCACCGATTTTGTCGGCAAAAACTTTGATCGTCTCTACGGTGCGGCGTGCCGCGTCGGATGTGGCGATATCCTTGATCAGCGAACCGTCGAGTTTGATGATATCGGGCTTGAATTCGATGATTCGGATAAAGTTGGAAAAACCGCTGCCGAAATCGTCGATCGCAATTTTGACGCCGTAACTCTTCGCTTTGTCGATAAAAGCTTTGACAATCGCGTAGGAGTCGGTCTCTTTATCTTCTAAAAGTTCGAAGATCAGTTTGTCGGTAATATCTTTGTTGCGCTCCATCGACTCGAGCAGAAAATCGCGCATCAGCGGATCTTCGATATCGAGTGAAGAGAGGTTGACCGAGATCTCGCACCCGCTTTCACGTATTTTTCTAAGCACTTTATCGATCAGCAGTTGCGTAATGTAAGGATAGAGTTTTCCTTTTTTCGCCGCTTCCAGAAAATAGGGTTGCGGGAAAATAATATCATAGTTATCATCATACATTCTGACAAGCGCTTCATACCGTTTGATTTCGCCGGTTTTGTTATTGTAAATAGGCTGGAAGAAGGGGATGATTTTATCCTCTTTGAGTGCTTGTTTGATCACTTTGAGGATTTTGAGATTCTCTTTGATGCTTTGCTTGAGTTGCGTGATGATACCGTCGGCAAGCAGATACTCTTTCTTCTCCGAAAGCGCGACGTTCAGCACGGCGTTGGCGTCTTCGTAGAGTGTCGCTTTGTCGGTCTGTGCGTAACTCATGGTGACGTTGACGTAAAATTCGTAAATGTCGTAAGTGAAACGACTCTTTTTGACATGTTCGATCAGGTTGGCGCAAAAGGCTTCGATACGCGCCTTTTCAAAATTGTGCACATCGGTCACGATGGCGTATTTGCCGCTTGAGATATGGTAAATCGTATGTTTTGGAAGGAGTGCACTGAACTGTTTGAGTTTGTGCAAAAAGATTAAATCGAGTTTTTCGGCGATTTCACTTCCGAAAAAGTTTTCATTCAGCGCATAGTTGTCCATATAGAGCAGAAAGAGACCGATTTTGGGATCGTTGTTTTCATGCAGGTCTTTAAGCAGCGCCGTTTTGTTCGGAAAACCGCTGACGGGATTGACGGAGGCGAGAATATAACGCTTGTTTAGCTTCGCCGTTTCGACATAGGAGCGGCAGCGTGCTTTAAGTTCGAGTTTGTCGAACGATTTGTTGATGAAGTCGTTCACACCGCACTCGAGTGCTTTGATCTTATCCTCTTTGCTCTCCAGCGAAGTGATCATCAGAATCGGTGTGCGCTGGATATCGTCGATTTTTCGGATTGCACGCGTTGCTTCAAATCCGTCCATGACCGGCATCATCGCATCCATCAAAATGATATCCGGGTGCTCTTTTTGGGCGATCTCGATCGCCTCTTTGCCGTTTTCGGCTTCAATAAAGGTGTAGTTCTCCTCTTTGAGGGCGATTTTGATCGTCATCCGATTGACGGCGATATCGTCGACTATAAGTATTTTTTCGCTCATGAGATTGCCTTTTCTTCCTCTACCAGTGCTATGAGGCTTTGTCCCAGTCTGTTGTAGAGGGCTTTGTAATCGATCTCCTTGCGGAATGTCGCTGCATCTTCGATCGCCTTTGCCGTGTTGTAAACTTCGTCGAGCATCAGATTGGCGGCACTCCCTTTGATCGAATGGGCTTCGGTGCGGATCGTTTCGAAGTCCCTGGACTGAATGGCTCGATAGAGGTTGTGCATATTTTCGTTTGCGCTCTGGATGAACATATCCATCAACATTTGCGCATCTTCGGTTTCAATCTCCATCTTCTGAGCCAGTTCTTTCATATCTACCATCTCTTCTTCTCCTTTTTGTGGTGTCATAAATTTTGTAAAGATTTCCAGCAATTGTGTTTTATTGACCGGTTTGGTCAAATACTCATCCATCCCCGCGTTCATGAAGCGCTCACGATCCCCTTTGAGGGCGTTTGCGGTCAATGCAATGATCGGTGTATGCGGAAGTTTTTTACTCTTTTCGATATCCAGAATCACTTTTGTCGCTTCGATACCGTTGAGATTTGGCATATTTTCATCCATCAAAATCAGATCGTAGCGATGTTTCTCAAATGCCTGGATCGCTTCGCGTCCGTCGTTGGCGATATCGAATTCGAGTTTGAATTTTTTAAGCAGCAGGCTCATATACATCTGATTCGCTTTGTTGTCTTCGACCAGGAGAATCTTCTTGCCTGCGATCGCGTCGGTATCGATCTGCTGAATCTGCGTCGGACTTTTATACTCACCGATCTCTACCGGGATCGAAAAGTAGAAGCGTGTCAGAACGTTCGGTTCGCTATAGAGTTTCAGTTCACCGCCGAGCATCTGTACCAGACGGCTTGAAATCGACAGCCCCAGCCCCGTACCGCCGTATTTTCGGGTCGTGGATGTCTCCGCCTGGGAGAAGGCTATGAAGATATCTTGCTGCTTTTCGGGCGGAATACCGATACCGTTATCCTCGACCGCGACGTTGAGATACCCGTTTTTGTAGTCGATGTAGAGATCGACTCGTCCGTTTCTGTTGGAAAATTTGATTGCGTTGGAGAGGAGGTTGGCGATCACCTGTTTGATGCGTAGCGGATCACTGACAAGGGCGCTTGGCATATTGTTGTGGTCCATATGCAGCGTCAGTGAGATATTCTTTTCGGATGCTTTGGCACGGAAAAGATCGGCAAGCGTGTTGAATTCATCGTAAGTGTTGAAGTTGACCTTTTCGATGAAAAGATTGCCGCTTTCGATCTTGCTGAAATCGAGTATGTCGTTGATCACCCCCAAAAGCGCGTTTGAAGAGTTTTGGATGGTATGGATATAGCGCAGTTTTTCGGGATCCTCCTCTTTCTCTTTCAATAGATCGATAAAACCGAGTATCGCATTGAGCGGGGTACGGATTTCATGAGACATATTTGCCAGAAAATCGGATTTTGCCTGACTCGCCTCTTTGGCTTTCTCCGCCATCTCCTGTGCACGTTGTTTCGCATCTTCAATACTTTTGTTGTAATTCAGAATCTGTTTACTGATAACATTGCTGATATAGAGAAAAAAGATGATGACCAGCGTGATGGTGATAAATTGGTAACCGGCGTAATAGAGTACCTTTTTGTCAAGATCTTTGTTGATTTTTTCAATCTGCGCATACGTCTTGTTCAAAACATCGCTGTTGATGCGTTTCATCTCTTTGAGCATAAAGAGTACTTCAGAGATGTAGGATTTTGGATCGAGCTGCATCTTTTTCTCGAAATTGTTCAAAGAGAGTTGAAACAGCATAATATACTGTTTCAGGTCACGAATGCTCTTTTTGGTATTGTTGTAGAATGTTGCATTCTCTTTGTTGAGCTGATCGAGCGGAATCTCTTCGAGCTTTTTGATCTGATCTGCAAGCTTGAGTATCTTTTCCTTGATCTTCTCTTTAAAATAGAGTTTGCTTTTTTGATTCGATTTGATGACGGAGAGATCGGAGATATCCTCCTGCAAATTGACCAGTGTCGATGTGATGGCGACTTCGGTATTTTTTTTGTTCTCCAGGATTTTGGTCTGACCGTAGAGACTTTCGATCATATTATTGAAAATATAATTCAGACCGATGACGATCAGCAGACTCAGCAGAAAGAGGCGTGTCAAAAGCTGAAGGTTTCTGTAAGTCTGGTTCCGCTTGTTTTTATCCATAAGTTCGATTCCTGTCGATTGATGCCGGATATGGCCGGTATGCATCTCTATATCGGCAGGAAACGGGATTATTTAAAATAAATTTTGCCAAATTATCCGTGATGATGTTCTTCCGCATACTCCTTTTCAAATTTGCGTCGGTTCAGTGCAATCAGCACGACAAGCGCCAGGGCGTAGAGGAAGGTCGAAAGGAGGATCACCCCGGTTACGATCGCTTCGAACATCTCTTTATAGGCGAAATCTTCGGGCAGCATCTGCAGCATCACGATTGAGAGTCCCCCTTTGATACCGGCAAAGAGAAGCACACTCCACCACCGCAGCGAAATATTGGTCATCGATATCGTGCGATTGGAGAGGAGCGCGAAGAGTGCCAGCATTAAGCCCCGGATGATCGTCGTGACCAGAAACATCCAGAAGATTTCACGCGCGTAGCGGAGCAAAAGCTCCGGATGGACGATGCTTGCCATCGAGATGAAAAGAAAGGCGTTGGCAAGGAGTGCCAGCATCGCGATATATTGCATATTGAGTTTATGTTGTTCGAGTTGCGTAATGTCACTGCCCAGTTTTCTGGTAATCCCGCTCATGAAGCGTCTGGAGAAGATCTTTTTGCTGCGGTTTGTGCGTTCGAGGATATGTTTGCTTTTGCGTACCCTCCGGTCGATCTCCCTGAGCGATTTTTGTGTGATCGTATTAAGCGTGATGACGGCGACGATGACTGCCAAAAGTCCCGAAACGTGCAGATGTTCGGCGATCTCGAATGCGCCGTAGGCGGTCAGCAGGATAATCAGCAATTCGCTCATACCCGTTTCGGTACTGCGCATCAGCAAAATGCCGACAATACCCGCTACCAGTCCCGTCAGGATCGACAGCAGCGGCACTTTCAGCGAGACGATCAGAATATCGGTTGCGGTGACGGGGATATGGCGCATCATCGGCAGGGCGATGAAAGCGAAAACGATCAGTGCGGTGGCATCGTTGAAGAGCGACTCCCCTTCGGCGAGTATTTTGAGTCTGTGAGGTACCTTGAAACTTGAAAAGACCGATACGACCGAAACCGGATCGGTTGCCAGCACCATCGCAAAAAGCGCGATAATCGCGCCGGCACCGAGCGGATATTCGCTGAAAAAAGTGATTGCGGTCCAGTATCCGAGAATCAGTGAAAGAATAACCGCGACAACCGCCAGAAAGAGCAGACTCCAGAGATTTTTACGGAGTGTCTCCAGTTCCAGTTGCATCGCATCTGCCGTGATCAGCACCGGAATCAGAAAAAGTACCAGCTCGGCGAAGTGCTCCTGCGAAAAGATTTTCAGATCCGGAAAGAGCCAGAAGGAGAGGTAGCTGAGCGTTAGCAGCGAAACGGGCGTGGGAATTTTAAAATATTTTTGCAGTTCGATCGCCGCAAGCAGTACCGAAAAGAGAAGCAAAAGTTCCGATATCATCACCGCTCCTTTATTGTTTTGGCGAAAATGATACCGGATTTACGGTTAAGGAAGTAAAATAATTTAAGGATGTAAAATATTTCCCACACCGATTCCGACATCGATCCCGCCGACTTTGACGGTTTTACCGGCGCTGATACTGGCATAGGGTGTGGAGACACAGCCGCTTACGAGCAGTCCAAGCAGTAGTATTGCAATATATTTCATGACGACTCCTTGATCACGGTTTTGGGTCTATTCTACCCAAAAACCGTGAAATAATCGTCTACTGGGTGATCAGACGTGCGTTGATCGGTTGTACCGGCCGGTTGTTCGCCCCTTCGAGCACCGCTTTGAAACGCTCGATCTGTGCTTTGGACGCGGTGATCTGTTTTTTGAAGACCGCCCATAAAACCCCTTCGCTGCAGGGAGGTGTCGTCAGTGAACCGTTGTAGCGGTAGTAATCGACGTCTGTCGGCATCAGCGCGGAAGCGTTGGCAAGGCGCGCAAGCGGCTTCTTTTTCCCTTTTTCAAGCGGAAACGCGCTCAAAAGCCGCTCCAGTTCCGGATTGGCTTCGCCCTCTTTGACAAGTGTCGAAAGGACGGCGAGGTTGCCTGCTTTGTCCTGATGTACAAAGTGAATCTCCATCGGAAACGATTTTCCGTCGACCGTATGTTCGCTCGGTGTGTGTAAATGGAACTGTTTGAGTTCAAACGTATGTCCGTCGATCGTGATAAAACTGCCGGGTTGGTAGTCGACCTGTACCGCATGTCCGTTGAAGACAATCGTCTTTCCGCCCATGAAGTAGCGAAAACCGATATGTTTCTTTTCGATCGCGCGCGTGTCGCTGATATCGACAGGGGACTGATTCTTCCCTTCGCCGCACATATGGTATGCGGGATTGAGTTCTGCCCAGTGGACGGGACCGTTTTCGACACCGTAACCCCAGTGCATATGTTTTTGCGCGTGTTGCGCTTCATGTTTTGCGGCGCAGCCGCCCAGAAAGAGTGACATAATCGCAAAAAGCGAAAAAAGATGTTGATACATATGTTGCCTCCTTATGATTTGTATAAATTTTAGTGTATTCACGACTGTAATGTAGCCAAAACCGTTTTATACTATTCTTTTGTTATAATCATTTCATGAATAGCCTTGAGAGATTGATCGAACTGCTTGAGACCCGCAACGTTTTCCTGACAGGCGGTGCCGGGGTAGGCAAAAGCTTTCTGACCAAAGAGGTGATCCGACACTACCGCAGCGAATATCAAGGGGTTGTGGTGCTCGGATCGACAGGGATTTCCGCCGTCAATGTCGGGGGGCAGACGATTCACAGCTTTTTTGTTTTCGGTATCTCCAAAAATCTGGAAGAGTTGACCGCTAGCGACCGTTACAACCGAAGTCGGATCAAAGAGTTGTGCAAACTGCTCAAAAGTACCGATTTGGTGATTATTGACGAGATCTCGATGGTCAGTGCCGATTTGATGGAGATGATCCTCTACCGTTTTCGGCAGTGCGGCTATTCGGGTAAACTGATGGTCGTCGGCGATTTTTACCAGTTGCCGCCTGTTGTCTCTTCCGCCGCCGCTCCCTCCGCCTCGATCTTCGATCAGCAGGTTTTTGCGTTTGAGAGCAGCGCGTGGGACTATTTCGGATTTGTCAACGCGGAGTTGACCAAAATCAAACGTACCGGCGACGAAGGGTTTATGAAGATTCTCGAAAAGGTGCGAAAGGGAGAGGCGGACGATACGGTGCTCGATTATCTCGAAGCACTCCGGCAAAACGATTTTGCGGCGAAAGAGGAGGCGACGGTGCTCTACGGCACCAATGCACAGGCGGACAGACGCAATCTCGAAAAAGTGGCGGCGGTACCGCGTAAAGAGATTGCTTTAAGCGCGATTTTGAAGCAAAAAGGGTCCGGGATCGATCAAAGACGCATCGACAGTTGGATCAAAAATCTTCCCGTCATCGCCGATCTGAAACTCAAAGAGGGGATTCCCGTCATCTTTACGACCAACAAATGGGGGAGTTATCACAACGGTGAGCGTGCCGTCGTCGAGCATATCGATAAAGAGAGTATCGTGGTCGAAAAGCGGGGGCGTTTGATCAAAGTGGACCGTTTCACTTTCGAGATGACCCGTCCGGTACTCCAGCCCGACGGATCGATTCAAAACGAAACGGTCGCGACACTCGAACAGTTTCCCCTGCGCCCCGCCTACGCGATCACCATTCACAAGTCGCAGGGGATGAGTATCGAAAATCTGATCTGCAACGTCGACTCGATCTTTGCGGAGAGTCAGTTCTATGTAGCGCTCTCACGGGCGATCGATCCCAAAACAGTTAAAATCGATTACAGCCGCGGCAATTTTCGCGACTATATCTACCGCAGCGTGCGTGTGAGTGATCGGGTGCGTGATTTTTACGATACGACGAAGAGGGTGGTGTTAGACTGAGATTTTACGTGCCAGGGTCATCGCAAACCCCTTTTCGTAGTATGCCGCTTCGTTGACAAAGAGGGTACAGAGTCCCGGCTCACCCTCGTAAAAAATCTCCGTACCGTCCAGTTTGCGAAAAAGCGGATCGCCGGGCATAATTACTTCAAAATCGCGATCTTGTCTCGCTTCATGTACCATTCCGTCAATATCTCCGTTGCTGTCGCGTGGATAATCGATCAGCGCGACGTGGTCATAGACGGTTACGGGGCGTGTCGCTTCGGGGATTGCTTCACCGCGATTTCGCTTCTCGAAAAAATCGAGCAGTGCATACACCAGCGATTCGGTTTGAAAAAAGAGGTCGCTGCGAAGCACACCCTGTGGAATCGGTCCCACTTCGATCGCAAAACCGTGCGGGGCGATCGAATCGACAAAAGCATCCTCCTCGTCCCCTTTCCAGCGATAGACCCGAAGTTTCGGTTCATGCGCACAGAGATAGCGCACCGCTTCCCAGGTCAGGTCGCTTTCGTTACTGACCACCAGTGAAAGTCCCATCGCAGCGGTCGTCGTGTGCAGATCGAGGATGAAATCGACAGCCGTTTTATCGCTCCCTTTGGGACCCAGCAGGGCGTTGAGTTCAGAGGCACGTCGCGATTCGTACCGCTGATCCGGGTGCGCGAGATCGTGGAGTGAAAATGCACGGTTGAGGTCGCGGTCAATATACCTGCGACACGCTTTGATCGCTTCGGGATTGGCATGCAGGACAACTGTTTCGAAACTTTTTCGGCGAATCGGAGCGGGATTTTGCAGCCACTTTTTGACCAGATAGACACCGGTCAGTTCGTTGCCGTGGGTACCGCCTGTGATCGCGACCTTGCGGATCATTCCTTTGCTCCGATCAGCGTATGCAGTTCGCGGGCGATCGTTTCGGGATCCTTGTTCTCTACATCGATCACAATATCCGCCACCGCCTTGTACGCCGGTTCACGCGTGTTGTAGAGTGCCTCGGCTTTTTTGCGATCGGCAAAGAGCGGACGTTTGGCGAGTTTGCGTTTGGCGTTGGGATGGGAGAGAATACGTTCCAAAATCGCATCGAAAGTGCTGTCGAGCAATACGACCGTGCCGATTTTTTTGAGATTGGGTTGTTTGTAAAAACCGCCTCCGGTCGAGATAACGGCGTTTTGGACACTTGTTTCAAGCCACTGTGCGGTCTTCTTTTCGAGATCGCGGAAATAGGCTTCTCCCGATTCGGCGAAAATCTTTTTAATCTTGCGGTTCTCCAGACTCTCGATCAAATCGTCGGTATCGATCGCATAGGCGTCGAAAAGTTTCGCGTAGGTGCGTGCGACCGTCCCTTTGCCCACACCCATGAAGCCGATAAGAATCATATTTCGCATCACTCAAACTCCTCGTCACTCTTTTTCTTTTTCGCTTCGATCACAATCGGCGTGCCGGTAAAGTCGTAGTACTGGCGCAACTGATTGACCAGATAGCGTTTGTAACTGAAATGAAGCGATTTGGGGCGGTTCATGATCAGCGCGATTCTCGGCGGCTTGATATCAAACTGCGTCCCGAAATAGATCTTCGTCACCTTTCCGTGATCGGAGGGGAGCTGGTGCTTTTTGTTAGTGCGTTTGAGAATTTCGTTCAGTTGTGCCGTCGGAATGCGGAACGTATAGTGTGCGTAGACTGTCTTGATCAGCTCATGAATCTTATGGACCCGCTTTTTGCTCAGTGCCGAAACGGTAATGACCGGTGCCCAGGCGAGAAATTTGAAACGGTCTCTGACACGCTGCAGACTCTCTTTGTAGTCATATTTGGCGGTATCCCATTTGTTTAAAACGATAATGCACGCCAGTTCAAACTCTTCCACAAGACTGGCGATACGCTCGTCCAGCTCCGTAAAATCTTCGCTCGCGTCAAGTACCAGAAGCGCGACATCCGCGTTTTCGAGCATCTTTCGGGTACGGTTGAGGGCAAATTTTTCGATCCCCTCGATTTTACCGCGCCTGCGGATACCCGCCGTATCGACGAAGGTGAAAATTTTATCTTCATAAACGATCTTTTCATCGACCGGATCGATCGTCGTTCCCGCCACACTGCTGACGACGGAGCGCTCTTCGCCGACCAGCGCGTTAAGCAGTGAACTTTTTCCGACATTGACCCGTCCGATGATCGCAATGCGAATTTCGTTCTCCTCTTCCTCCTCTTCTTTGGTCGTCTCCTGTGGATTTGGCAGGGTGGTTTCCTCCGCCAGCAATGTTTCGAGGGCAAAATCCTCTTCATCTTCGATCAGCTCCGGTTCTGTTTCGTGCGGTATCTGTTCGACGATCCAGTCGATCAGCTGACGAGTGCGGCGGTTATGTGCGACGGAGAGAAAAAAGAGATTTTTGGCGCCGAAACTCGCAAACTCCCATCCGATCTCCTCTTCCTGGCGGTCATTGTCGATTTTGTTGACAACGAGTGCAAGTTTTTTACCCAGCTTCTGCAGTGCGAAAAAGATCTTTTTATCTTCCTCGTCGGGCAGCATCTTCCCGTCGACCATATAGAGAATGATATCCGCCTCTTTTGCCGCCGCAAGCGATTTTTCCCTGACGGCGGAGAAGAGCTCGTTCGAGTCGTCCAGTCCGCC
Source organism: Campylobacterales bacterium (assembly GCA_015489185.1). Taxonomy (GTDB): domain Bacteria; phylum Campylobacterota; class Campylobacteria; order Campylobacterales; family QNZT01; genus QNZT01. Next base: position 1,167 of record WGAE01000176.1, on the reverse strand, counting down.
CGTATCGATCAGTTCGACGGGAATATCGTCGATCGTGATCTCCCGTCTGCGGATATCTCTGGTGGTGCCGCTTACTTCCGACGTGATCGCTTCACGCCGTTTCGCAAGACGGTTAAAAAGGGAGCTTTTGCCGACATTCGGCTTTCCCAGTAAGGCAATTTTGGTCATCGATACTCTCTGTTTCCTGATTTTTTATCATCTTACCATAGAATATGTTAACAGATTGTCACGTATCAACAAAAGATAGACGCAGTTTAGATACAATCAACTTCATGAAAGCCTTTTGGATTGCACTCTTTTTGACACTCTCACTGTTACAAGCCGGGGAGAGAGTGACGGGACTTTACCGGATTACCTACGGTCTCTTCGGGCAAATCGGGCTCTCCCGTTCGTCGCTGATACGTCAGGGGGATCACTATCACGTTGAAATTCGTGCGGAAGCGACGGGCATTGCAAAAGTGATGAGCGGTGGACGTGTCGAGTCATATGCAAGTTACGGTGTGATCAAAAAGGGAAAGCTGATTCCGCAACGGTTTGTGATACGCACAAAAAAAGGCAAACATTTTTTCGAAGAGCACCGTTTTGTTTTCGACCACCTCGCCCGCAAGGTGCGTGACTACCACAGAGTCAAAACCGATGAAGGAGAAGTAACGCATGAAACGACACTGCCGTTTTATGCGCCGGACGATATTTTGACCCTCTTTTTTAATCTGCCGTTTTATCTGAAGCAGTCGTGCAAAGCCCAAAAGCGTTGTTTGCTCTATGCGGTCGGTGCGAACGACAAAAACGGTCTGGTGACGATTACACCGCTTGGGAACCGGCGTTTCAGAGTCGTGTTGCATCGTCGTATCTTTGCGAGCAAAGAGGGAGAGATGTTTATACACCTGACAAAAGAGGGGCTGTGTGACCGCGCCCTGCTCAAAGATGTCGTCTTTTTTGGAGATGTAAAGGCAAAGGCGATTACAATAGAGTCTTCTGAAAAATCTGATTTACGAACAACATCTGTAGCGGAAGGGGCGAAATCCGGGACAGATTTCGGGGACCCACCGTGAAGCCGTTTGAGAAAAGCAGATTTTTCAGAAAGCTTAATTGAATCCTCTGAAAAACTGTTCATTTCACTCAAGCGAGTTACCATTTGTCGCTTCGCGAACGTATCCAAACCGAACT
>WGAE01000175.1 GCA_015489185.1 Campylobacterales bacterium | reverse complement strand
CTTATTGACTCTCTTTGTCACATCACTAACCCTTCAAGCCAAACAACAAATCGATTTTAGAGCTATCTATCAACATACACTCCAGGAAGAGAGAGACTATTTACTGGCAATACGTCAGAAAAGAGTCTTGGAACACACAGAATCTACAGCAAAAACGACTCATCGAACACCTTCATTGCATGCACTTGAGGAAAGCCGACGCAATCAACAACTTGACAGAAGATCAACCTTGTTAAGGCAAATCGCGATGTATTGATATCGTTTACAAAAATTTGACGATATCATCCAACGGGCGGCGGTATCTCGGCTGCTGCTCTTTCGCTCTGTATCCCAGTGCGATCAAATATTGAATCTCTAAACGCGTTGTATCGACATTAAGAAGCGCTTCAACTTTTTCCTTTTCAAAACCTTCAATCGGACAGGAATCGACCTGAATCGACGCGGCGGCGAGCATCAGAAAAGCTGATGCAATATAGACCTGTTTCCCCGCCCAGCAATTGATCTCTTCATCACTTCGCGAATCGATAAAATTTTTATAAGTTTGCAAATATTTCTCGTACATCTCACCTCGCGGTTCAAACTGCTTTTGCACATAAGGATTGGTCGAGCGCAAATTTTTCATCGAAAGCAGAACGACCAGGTCACTGCATGTCGTGATTTGCGGCTGATTCCAACAAAGCGGTTGCAGTTTTTCCTTCAAAGTACCATCCTGCACGACCCAAAACTCCCATCCTTCCATACCAAAAGAGCTGGGTGCCATACGTGCTCCTTCAAGTATAAAACGTAAATCTTCACTGTCAATTTTACGATGTGGATCGAAAAGTTTGCAAGCATGTCGGAAATGGATCGCCTCTTCGTAACAATTTCTCACATATTTCCCTTTTTTTACTATTTTTTTAAGTATATCACAATCTTTCCACAATAATTTTATATATCTATTTTTTAATTTTTTTCTAATGTTTGCAAAAGTTGGCACACTTCTTGCTGATCGTTCAACAAGAGTGAAGAACTAAAATAATTTATCATAAAAATAAAAAATATTAAATAAAGGATCTACTTATGAAAAAGAGATGGTGTAGTTCATTGATCTTTCCGGTTTTGGCTATTACGGTTTTAACAGGGTGTGGAGAGAACGGTTCTCTCTCCCCGTTAGATACAAAATCTGTATCAGGAAACGCGCAACTGACCATTCGTATCGAAGGTAGTCAAACTCAACAAGCGGCAGATACAAACGATACGCAAACCGGTGCAATTCCTCATGAAAATCAGGCTCCGGTTGCTAAAATTACCACCGTAACCGGAGGACAAACTGCGACTGATGATTTTATATATATACATGCCGGAGACACCGTTACATTTAGTGGGCAGATGAGTAACGATACAGACGGCAATATCACAACATATATCTGGTCCGATATGGATAACAATGTTTTAAGCACCGATGTCAACTTTACCCGTACATTTTACGATGCAACTGTTTATGAAAAGACATTGACTCTGATCGACGACAAAGGAGCATTTAGTCAGCAACGCGTCTGTGTACTGGCAGATATCACGCCGGATGCTATTCCTCTGATGGCAAATGCAGGTCCGGATCTTGTCGTAGCGGAAGGCACTGTTGTACCACTTAGAGGACATGTTACTTGCAAAAATGGCAACTATAGTTATGCATGGAGTGAGAACGGAAAGGCATTCGCGCAAACCCAAAATGTTGAGCAAACATTTACACCAGGAGTACATGAAATTCTTTTGACGGTCACTGACAACCAAACCGGTGCAAAAGCATACGATACAGCAAAAATCACCGTTACACCAGCACCTGAAACGCCAGTGACAAACAAATAAAAGTATTTCGATACAAATCTGAACCTTCTTTTTGCTACCATAAAAGCAAAAAGTGAGGTTCAGCCATGATGCAAAACGATCCCTGGCAACTGATTGACTCGTTACAATCGGTAATTATCTCGTCACTCGGCGAAGATGGTATTCCACATACTTCATACGCGCCTTTCGTACAAAAAGAGCAGACCTTTTTTATTTCCGTTTCTGCACTCTCCACACATAGCCGAAATCTGCTAAGAATGCAAAAAACTTCGATCCTCTTTATAGAAGATGAAGTCAAGTCACACAATATGTTCGCGAGAAAACGTGTATCTTTTATCGTCCAAATCACGCCGATCGAACGTGACAGTGTCACATATAACGGTGCAATGACACTCTTTGAAGATAAGTTTGGAGAACTGGCAAATATTTACAAAAGTTTACCCGATTTTTATATGCTGGCGCTGACACCGGTTAGCGGAAGAGCGGTTTTCGGTTTCGGTCAGGCATATGACTTCAAGGACGGGCATTTTCAAACCGTTGCGGCAAGGCGATGATACCGACATTCAAACGGTTATATTTTCCAACAGCTCAATTTTGTCGGTCACAATAACCGCACTCAAACAAAAATCCGCATCGATTCGTCTCTTTTGCATATAGATCGTTGCAGTCTTGATGATTTTGGAGAGTTTGGCAGGAGTAATCCGATATACCGGCTCCCCCTCGCCGCCTTTGACTTCGATGAAATGCACCACACGATCTTTTTTTGCGATAATATCAATTTCTCCAAAACGTGAATAGATGTTTCGATCTAAAATCGTAAATCCGTGATCCTCCAAAAATGCGACTGCACGCGCCTCCGCAATATTACCCTTCACTCTGCTCAATACAAACCTTTATCGATTTAAAGCGCGCCGTTTTTGTTAACTCGTCACTCTCATCACCGAAAAGAAAATTGATTTGGCTTTTTGCATGATGAAATGAAACAAACATCGTTCCCTGAGGGATGGTATCGGTCAATTTGAAACGCAGCGGTTGTGATTTTCCGTAACGAGACTTAAGTACAATCCGCTCTTTCCCTGCTACATATTTTGCATCTGCTTTCGAGAGCAAAACGATATCTTCACTATGCCGCTTGAGCAATTTGGGACTCTGTTTTGTCTGTGCAGCGTTGTTGTAGTGTGCAATGACACGCCCGGTTGTCAGATAGAAATGTTTACGTTTGTTATGTAACAATTCCCGAACCATACCGCGCAGATGCCACGGTTTATACCGAAACGTCGCCAGTCCATCTTTAGTTCGAAACTTATTGATATGTAAAATCGGCGTCTCATCGTCAAAAACGGGCCACTGCAAACCTGCCACACGTTTTTGTTTCAGTTTTGCATAACTTGCTCCCGAAAAGCGTTTGGGTGCCGCAACCCGTACCTCTTCCCAAATCTCCTCACTGTCGCGATAGTCAATCTCTTCACCAAGCGCTTTGGCGACTCCCTGAATGACCTCCCAGTCGTCCGGTAAATCATTCTGTACAAGCGGCTGGGAAAGGTGCATCCGTCTTTCAGCATTGACATAAACGCCACTCTTTTCATATGCACTTTTGACACCGAAAACAACATCGGCATAGGCAGTGATTTCATTGTCAAAGAGTTCGTTAACAACAAGCATTTCCAGTTTTTCAAGCGCACGATGAATTTTATTCTGATTCGAATGGATATGTGCGATATCCTCTCCCATATTGAAAAGTACTTTGATTTCACCTGCATCAATTGCATCGATAATATCGGGAGTCTTCTTTCCCTCAACCGCTGGCTTTTGATAATCGGGATCATAATAGGGCAAACAACCCATATCACACGTACCCTGTACATTATTCTGTCCCCGAAGCGGCATCAATCCTGCCCCCTCTTTACCGATATTTCCTGTCATCACAGCCAGATTACAAATTGCAGCGGCAGCGTACGATCCGTCCAGATGCTCCGTTATTCCCAAGCCCCATAAAATCACCGATCTTTTATGGGCATATTGTCGTGCGACCTCTTTAATCTGCTCCGTCAAATATTCATACCCCGGAATCTTTTGGAAAAACGCGGGATCCGCATATGGATCGCTCAATACCTCTTCTTTATACGATTCGAAATTTTTCGTTCGTTTTTTGATAAAATCTGCATCATAAAGTTTCTCGGTAATAATAGTATGCGCCAGCATATTCAAAACCAGCAAATTGCTTTCATGAGGGATAATCATATTATATTTGGCACTTTTGGCGAGCGGAATCGTACGTACATCCACCACAGCAAGATCCGCACCTTTGCGTACCGCGGAAATGATTTTGTTCGCGACAATCGGATGCCCTTCGGTCGTATTCGACCCTATGACAATCATGAACTCTGCATTGTAAATATCTCTGAACGGATTCGTTGCCGCTCCCTCACCGATGATTGAGCGCATCCCTTTGAGTGTCGGCGCATGACAGACACGTGCACAGTTGTCAATATGCGGAGAGCGTAGTATTTGGCGTGTAAATTTCTGAAAAAGATAAGAACTTTCGCAATTTCCCCGCGCTCCACCGATCGAAGCAAACGCAAAATTACCGTGTTGCATTTTTACCTGTTTGATTTTCCAGGCAACCAGCGCATACGCTTCTTCCAGTTTTGGATAGATATATCCGCTCTCATCAGGCG
>WGAE01000174.1 GCA_015489185.1 Campylobacterales bacterium | reverse complement strand
TCAGCGGGGTCAGATGAAAATCTTTCCCTTCCATTTCGAAACGAAAGCGGTTGGTGCGAATATCCCTTCCGGCAAGATGGAGGGCTTTAAGCGCCATCGAGACATCCGCTTTTTGTTCATGAAGTATATAAAACCCTTTTGCATCCAGTTCAGCGGAACTGTTGTGAAACTTCGGCGGCAATCCGGCATAAAGTCTGTCCAGGTAAAGCTTTCGACTCAGCAATGAAAAATCAAAACGGTTAAAATCGCCGCTTTTGACCGCCGCCTTGAGCTTTTCGGAGTGGAGCTTCGCATCAAGACGCTTCAGAGAACCGTTAAGATCAAGCGCAATATGACCGAGTTGTGTCAGGTTCACGTCAAACAGCGGCTCCCTCTGACGCATATTGAGCAGCGCGTTATAGCGTAATGTACGGTTGATATCATCCGTATCAAGCGCCGCGTTTGCTTTGAGTTTCAGATTGCCCCACGTTGAATTGATCGCCAGATCGACATCACTTTTGAGTCTGTGATCTCTCAGATTGTAGTGTACTTTTGTATTTCGGATATGCGGTTTGAAACGGTAACGATCGACCCGCGCGTCACCCGAGAGATCGAGCGTCGCATCGAGCGCTTCGCCGTCACCCGATATATGCAGCAAAAGCGGCGAGAGCTTTTGAAAATCGACCCGTTTGGTTTTGAGATGTTTTTTCAGATACCCCTCTTTCGCCTCTATCACCGTTTTTGCACGGTAGCGCAGTGTGCGGTTCAGGTCTGAAAGCGTTGCGGAGAGATTGCCGTCAAGTCTGAGCAGTGCGGCATTGGAGAGGATATCCGCCGCAATATCGCTTCGAAGCTTCTGTGTGGCGGTATCAAAGAGCAGACGTGCGTCGATTTGCCGGCTTTGCAAACGCAAATCTCCCGTCTCCAGCGCCAGCGGATCGATCTGCAGATGCGCCCGAATCTTTTGCTTTTTCGTTACCGCCGAAATATGCAGTTGCGGCACTTTTTTAAGGGTGATGTTTTGATCCGCGAGCAACTGTGTCACAAACGGCTTTTTGGGTAGCAGGTCACCTTTGAGATCGAGTTTGAGTGTTTGTGTCGGACGGGTCGTATACAGCCGCGTTTGAAAGGTCATATTCATATCTGCCGCGTTGGAGAAAATATCCCCCTCTCCCGACGCCTTCAGATACGATTTCGCCAAATCGTAATCGGCATGCAGCCTCAGAGATTGCGGCGCGATCAGATAGTCCGCATATCGAATTTTCCCTTTATGAAGATCGATATTCGCGCTGACCCTACGCAGCGTTCCGTTCGCATCGAGATCGATTTTTGAGGGTTCTAAGATACTCAGATTTGCATCATGAAGAAACGCCGCCAGCGCCGGTTTCGCACCTGTCAGATCACCCTCCAAACGATACCGCAGCGTACCGTTCAGATCATCCAAATCCACCCCGCTTTGCAGATACAGATCGTAATCCGCAGCATCGCTTGTACCTTTGAGCGTGCTGTTTGCATCGAGCCGTTTTGTTTCAAAATCGTAATTGCCTTTTATGCGCAATAGTTTCGGACTAATCACCAATGTCGTATAGCGGAGTTTTGTTTCATGAAGCTTCAGATCAAACACCGCGCGGGTCAAATCCCCCGCGATATCCGCCGTGATATGCGGCGCTGTTTCGATCGTCAGGTTCTGTTCTTTGACAAATTGCTGTAAAAAATCCGGCTCGGGATAAAGATCGAAATTGCCGTTGTAGTGACTTTCATGAAGTACAATATCACCGTGCAGTGCGGCAACGTTACTCTCCAGAGACAAATCGATCTTTCCGTCAATCTTTTTCTTCATGTCGTACGAAAAATCGCTGATATGCAGATCAAGACGATTGACCGTGTATTCATGGTAATGGGTATCGACCAGCGAGAGATCAAGATCATCGATCAGAACCTTTTTAACCGGGATATTTTGCGCTCCCTTTTTCTGCGATTGATTACTCCTGTTTGTATCGATCAGCGATGCCAGAAAATTTTGATCGATCCAGACATTGTTTGCTGCAACTTTTTCAATGTGCACCACCCCTTCCTTTAGTGCGGGATAGTCGACCTTGAGCGTCAGATCGGCTTTGACTTTGTTGTCGTAGTTGACCCCTTCCAGAGAGAGACCGCCCAGCACGCTTCCGGAGAGCTTCCTGTATGAAAGCGGCAAATGCAACTTCGAAACCGCAACTTGAACCACCGTATCGAGCACGCTGCCGCTTCCGAGCATCAAAAAGAGCGATCCCGCCACAAGCAACAACACCACAAGCAGCAGACCGAGCAGATATTTGACGACTCTCAAAAGACCTGTCCTATGCTGATATGAAACTCAAATCCGTTCTCTTTTTGCGGGAAGCCAAAATCGACACGCAGCGGACCGATCGGCGTCGTGTAGCGAAAGCCGAAACCGACCGAATCGTAAAAAGTATCGGAAAAGTCGTGCGGTTTGAGAGAGAGCATCGAAGTATCGTAAAAGAGTGCGACCCAAAACTTCTCGAAAAAGAGCCGCTGACGATACTCGACAATCAGATCAATCAGCGACACACCGCCAAGCGGCACGTCACCCGGCGCTTTCAACCCCACGTCCCGGTACGCGTACCCCCGGTTCGTGATCGAACCGCCCGTATAAAAACGCTTGAAAAGCGGCACATCTTCGTTGATCATCCCGATACGTGTCTTCAGCCCGAGAATACGCTCCCTGGAAAAGGGATAGATATAGCGCATCTCAAGCAGCGTCTTCAGATAATCAAGATCCGATCCCAGCAGAGGTGATGACTTCTCCAGATAGAGCGAGATATAATACCCCTTCGTCGCATCGATCATCGAGTCGCGCTTGTCGATCAAAACCCGGTAGAAAAAGGAGTTGATGAAGTAGTTTCCCGCTTCGTTGCTGTAGTCGGCGATCTTCGGCTTGACACGACTTGTTTCGGTCAAAATACCGAAGTAGTGCTCCAGCCCCACAAACCGTTTCCCCAGCGTAAAACGGTTCTCCCAGACCCGCTCCGAAAAGGCGTCGTAGTTGTGAAACGCATATTTGACGCGATCTTCAAGCGTTATTTTCCCCAGATACGGCACAATGATCCTCGGATCGTAGTAGGTCACAAACGCCTCGTAACCGATCTCGTTGAGTTGTATCCCCGTATCCAGCACTTTCAGATTGCCGTAAAAGTTTTTGTCCGTCCAGCGAAACCCGCCCCGTGCGCCTTCATCGGTATCGTACCCGATATTGGTACGCAAAAATTTGGTATCCCCCGTTTTGAGAGAAATATCGATCGGTACCACCGAACCGTTTTGATCCAGTTTCGGCTCCACCGCAATATAGTCGTAAATCCCGTATTCGTAAATATTGTCATACGTCTTCTCCAGTTCGCGAATATCGAACGGATTTCCCTTTTTGTAGGTGATCGCATCTTCGATAATCTCTTTTTTGACATTCCCCTGCCCGGAGATCGTCGTATCACCAAACGTGCAACTGATATTGGCATCGACATGGTAAACCAGATCGACCCGGTAGGTATCCAGGTGCACATAGGCTTTCGCGTCGAAGCTGTATTTGGGATGGGCGTTTTCGAGCATATAGCGCTCAATCTTTTTTTTAGATGCTTTGAATTTATCCGTACGGAAAATATCACCGACTTTGAAAGGCAAAAGCTTCTGATACTCCCTGTCCGGCGCTACCTTGATCGAAGCGATCCTGATCGGTGCGTTTTTTTCGATATGAATGATGATTTTATCGGAAGTCGTTTTGGATGTAAAAGAAGCGCGATAATACCCAAGCGAAGCATAATATTTCTTAAGCCGTTTGATATAACCCGGAATTTCGGTATCGTCAAAAACGGGATCTTTACGCCAAAACGCATAAAAGGGTGGATAGGGCTTTCCGATGACACTATAGAGTTTGTCGCTACTCAGCTCTCCTGTCAGTGTATCGACACCGCTTCCGGTAAACAGAAGCTTTTCATACACCTTCGCGTCGCAGACAACCGCAGCAAAGAACAGAAGAAAAAGAAAAACCACTTTGCCCGCGCGATTCAACGTCTCATACCTTTGTTAAAATATCTTGTATATCTTAACAAAAATGTTCTGTATTTTATATGAACTTTAATTTTTAAAAATAGTCAAAAAGAGAAGCGCCGTCTCTTACTTTTGAATAAACTTCCCGCACCCTTTTTCCGGTGTTCCGCCAAACGTACGCACCTCAACCGCCGTACCGTTACGGGCAATCTCGTTACGCTTGCACTCATCTCTTTTGATACACTTCTGATTGTTACAACCGACATTTTCAGGAACTTTTTGTTTAGACATCATACACCTCCCGGTAATATTTGACGCGATTATACCGGAGATAACTTTTATTCGTTTAAGACGGGAAAATTAACACGATTTTCTAGACAGGACGGATCTCAATGAAAGATGATCTTTGGGGTAGGGAGACCCGCTATAGTTTCCACAATAGTAGAAAAGTGTATCACGATATCCGCTTTGGGGATATCATATAGAAATTTCATATTGAAACTCACTTTATTCGCACGATAAAGTTCATAGATTTTACAGTGAAAAATAGTAGTTGATAACTATTTCGGTAATCATCTCTCTGTTAATCTTAAAAACTCCGATGTCGAAAGCACTTCAACAGATGCATTTACAGATCAAATTTGCCATAGTATCATTAAGAAAACTTTATACTAAACACAGCGCCTTCAGAAAAATTCTCTGCCGATATAGCAGCTTGTAATTTTTTTTCCAAAATCATTTTAGACATATAAAGTCCTATACCGCTATTGCCTTCTTTTGTTGTAAAATATGGTTCAAAAATATGTTCCATAATATTTTCATCTATACCACCTGCATTGTCACTGACAGTGACGATATTTTTATTTATAACGATAGTAATCATGGGGTTTTTAATTTTTCGTTCGGCAAATGTCTCTTTCGC
>WGAE01000173.1 GCA_015489185.1 Campylobacterales bacterium | reverse complement strand
TTACCACTGCACACCCCGGGCGTGTGATCCTCAACTCTTCCTGGGGAACCAAACGCTTTTTGGACCTGCCGAGCGGAGAGCTGTTGCCGCGGATTTGCTAAAAACGCTATTTGACAATGAAGCGCTCTTTAGGTTATAATTTGGTATTACTTAAGTATTACCAAAGGAGTATTGATGCCGGTAATTACTTTGAAATCGGATGAAAAGTTTCTTGAAACACTCGATATGATGGCGAAAGAGTTGCAAATCAACAGGAGTGAATTGATCCGCCGATCTGTGCTCCGTTTTCGGGAAGAGATGGATCGTGAAAAGCTTAAAGCGCAGATCAAAGAGGCATCGTTGCGTGTTCGGGAGGATGCGAAAATGATGGCAAAAGAGCTGGAAGGAACACTAGGAGACGGTCTGGACAATGTTTAAACGCGGAGAAATTTATCTGGCGAATCTGAACCCGAGAAAAGGTAACGAGGTAGGGAAACTGCGTCCTGTACTGATTTATCAGACCGATATGTTAAATGAGGTTTCTCATCCAACCACAACGATTTTACCGCTGACGACAAAAATTACGCAAGGCACCTGGCCACTTCGCTTTCGCATTACAAAAAGAGAAGATCTGGAACATGAGAGTGAAATACTCTGTGATCAGATCAGAACGATCGATAACCGCCGGATTATAACGGAGAGAGTGGCGTCACTTACAGTGGAGGAGATGCTGATTTTGGACAGTCAGGTAAAAATTGTACTGGGGTTGGAGTAAATTTGACCATCCTTTTACTCTGTACCACCTTCAACTCCCTGACCCAGGCGGTCTATGTCCGGCTGAAAGATATGGGGCATCGGGTGCAGGTGCTTTATGCTGTTGATATCGAGAAAATTCCCGACTTTAGCTTCGAGCTGATTCTTGCCCCTTTTTTGAAAACCTATCTTCCCGAAACGATCTGGAAAAACTATCCGACCTTTATCTTTCATCCGGGTCTAAGAGGTGATCGCGGTCCAAACGGTGTGGAGCATGGATTAGAACATAAAGAGTGGGGCGGGGTCTGGCTGAGGGCGAATGAAACGTACGACGGTGGAGATATCTATGCAGAGGTGACGTTTGCAGTGCGAGATACCTACAAAGCTTCGCTCTATCGGCAGGAGATCACCAAAGCGGCGGTTTCGGGACTGGAGCAGCTCTTTGTCAATATTGCGAACGACCACTCTGTGCCGCAACTGTTGCAGCCGCTTCATGAACGTTTCAGACAAGAGAAACGAAAGATCGACTGGCTTCATAATACGACCGATGAGATTTTGAAAAAGATTCATCAAGCGGATTCCTATCCGGGGGTGAGGGATGAGATTTTGGGTGTGCCGTGCTATCTTTTCGGTGGATGGAGAGAGGAGAAGCTCAGAGGCAAACCCAAAGAGATTTTGGCGAAACGTGACGGGGCGATCTGCCTGGGGACGGTGGATGGCGCGGTGTGGATCAGCCATCTGAAAGAGCCGGGCGGTTTCAAACTTCCGGCGACGTATGTTCTCAAAGAGCGGCTAAAAGGGATCAAAGAGGATCGACTGCCGCTGCTTTTCGACAAGTCGTACGCGACCTTTTACGAGACGAGTGTCGAGATGCGTGATGAGGTGGCGTATCTCTGTTTCAATTTTCACAACGGGGCAATGAGTACGGCACAGTGTATCCGGCTCAAATATGCGGTGGAGTATCTCAAAGAGCGGTGCAAGGTGCTGGTGCTGGTGGGCGGGATGGACTTTTTCAGCAACGGGATTCATCTCAATATCCTCGAAGATAGCCGAAAACAGGGGGAGGACGGCTGGGCGAATATCAACGCCATGAACGATCTGATCCGCTCGATCCTCTTTGCTGACGAGATCGTCACGGTGGCGAGTCTGGCGCGAAACGCCGGTGCGGGCGGGGTCTTTCTGGCATTGGCGTGCGATTTTGTCGTGGCGAGAGAGGGCGTAGTGCTGAACCCGCACTATAAAACACTGGGACTCACCGGCAGCGAATACCACACCTACACCCTGCCTAAAAGAGTGGGGGAAGAAAAAGCGTATGAACTTCTGGAAGCCTGCCTGCCCATTTCGGCAACCGAAGCCATGAAGATCGGGATGGTCGATGCGGTATTTGAGGATGAGGATTACTATGAAAATCTTCATGCATTTGCACTGGAAAGGTATGACGACGATTTTATCTGGGAGAAGCAGGAGTTTTTGGAAGAAAACGCCGAAAAGATCGAAGTGCTCAAAGAGGAGGAAATACGCATCATGTACCCGCAGTTTTGGGAACCGGATAGTGCATTTCATCGACTGAGACGGGAGTTTGTCTATAAAATCTGCCCGGGAAGCACGCCTGAAAGATTCTTCAAAACGTGACAGGCGTTAGAAAAAATCCGTGATCTTCCACTCTTTTTTGACAGCAATATACGCAAGTACCATCGTTGCCAAAAGTGTAACACCGAGTATAATTTCAGTCATGAAAACTCCTTAAAAATCTAAAACTATTTTGAAATTCATATACAGTTCATATTCCTATACTACCCTTAATATTTTAAATTCAAAAATTCAATTTTCAGGGAGTATCGGTTTGCAAAAAAAGTACCTTTCACTGATGACACTTCTCCTGTTGCAGAGTTCTCTGGGGGCGACTTCACTCTCTGAACTGGTTGAGAGTGGACTCAAACACAATTCGGTGATGCAAAAAAGCAATCTTCAAACAGAGCTCATGAAGGCAAAGCGAAAAGAGAGTCGTCGTAAACAGTTCGGTGAGGTGGATGTGGTCGGTTCCTATACCCACTATAATTTGCCAAGGACTCTGGCGCCGATCGTCCCCTCCGCACTCTCTCCCGGATCATCTGTCGATACGACTCAGGATCTCTTTACGACGGGGATACAATACACCGTACCTCTCTTTACCGGCGGGGCGCTGGAACAGCAGGTGCGGATCGATGAGATTGCGGAGCAGATGAGTCACAGCAAGAAAAAGCTGAGTCGTGAAGAGCTGATTTATAACATCCGCTCATTCTATCTCTCCGCTTTGTCTTTGCAGGAGCTGGAAACAGCGCAAAAGCACTATGTGAATGCTCTACAAAAACTCAAAGCGAAGATTCAATCCGCAGTTAACCTGGGTAAAAAAGCCAAAATCGATCTCCTGAAGGTTAATAACGACCTCGTTCAAGCCCGGGGAAATGTCGCCAAAACCCAAAGTGCACTGGCGATGCTCAAAAGCAATCTGGCGGCGATCACGCACTATAAAAAGATCGGTCGTCTTGAAGCGTTGGAAGTGAAACCGACAAGTCAAAATGTCTCGATCGAACAGGTCGATTTCAATAAACTGGAGCGATTTAAGCTGCAGGATATGGAGATTGAAAAGGGTAAAATGGTGGAGAAGAGAGCCAAAGCTTCTCAAAAACCGCAAGTCGCACTTGCCGCCTATGCGGGGTACAATTATGACCTGGATCAAAGAGATCCGTTCGAGAAAGAGAGCCTCTGGCAAATCGCCCTCAATTTTAAATGGAATATTTTTGATTTCGGCGCTGCATCGGCAAAGGTAGAGCAGGCAAAGATTGCCGAACTTCAGGCTTTGGTGCAAAGAAAATCTACCGATGAGGGATTTCGAAAACTCTTTGCCAAAGCAAAAAGCGAGATCGAGAGTGCCTATGCCGATTATCGGGCGGCTGCATCACAATATAACCTGCTTCAGGAGACGCAAAAGATCGAAGAGGCGCGGTACGATACAGGTATTTCGACACTTAACGACCTGCTTTTGGCAAAGTCCAAAACCGAACTCGCCCGTGCCCAAATGATTCAAAGCAAATATCGTTACCAAAACGGTGTCTTTTACCTGGAGTATTTACTGGAAAGAGGAGAGAAATAGATGAAAAAGATCGTAATCATCATAGTAAGCATAGCTGTCATAGCAGGGATTTTATATAAAGGAAAATCGCTGATGCAAAAGAGGAAACAGGAGATTGCAAATGAACCGACTCCGCAAAGCAGAAATCTGAGTGTCTCATTGACACACGCTACACATGAAAAGATGCAGGCGCGTCAAAGTTATCTGGCGACGCTTTTGTCTGAAAAGAGTGTGCAGATCTCTACCAAGATGGCGGGGTATATCGAAAAGATCTATGTCAATGAGTCGCAGCAAGTCTCTAAAGGTACTCTCCTGGCAACGATCGATGAGCGTGATATCAATGCAAATATCGACCTGCTGCGCACGACGCTTACACAGCAGAAAAATGATCTGGCGCTGGCAAAACGGATCTATCAGCGAAATAAAAAACTCTATGAAGTCGGCGGCTTGGCGAAGGAGCAACTGGAGACATCGAGGGTTGTGATGCAGGGAAAAAGTGCGGCGGTGAAAGCGACGCAGCAAAAGATTTCGCAACTTCATGAACAAAAGAGTTATCTCAAAATCAAAGCGCCCTTTTCAGGGGTGATCGATACGGTTGTGATGCATCAGGGAGATTTGGCGGTTACGGGTAAACCGATATTGACGATGAGTGACGGGGAACAGAAGCTTCGTTTCGCTTTTTCAAAAAACAGCGCATCCGTTGCAGAGGGACAACCGGTCTATATTGACCGGGAAGTTGTGGGAAAAGTGAGCAAAATCCTCACCCTTGCCAAACAGGGGCTGGTACAGGCTGAGGTCAAACTGACCAAAGCGCTGGATTTACCCCTGGGTGCGACCGTGACTGTCAGCGTGGTTACTGAAGCCAAAGAGGGGTGTGTTGTCCCCCATGATGCGCTTTTGCACAAAGAAGACGGACTTTATGTGATGGTCTATAAAGATAAATCGTTTAAAGCTAAAAAAGTGCAGGAGGTGATGGCACAGGCGAATAAGACGATGATCACACCCTGTCCCGCAGAAGCGATCGCGCAGGGGAGTGAAGTTTTACTGGCAAAACTACCGATATATGGAAATGTAAATGTTAGAAAGTAAAAACAACCTCTCACTGATTGAAAGAGTACTCAAAAAGCCGCACTTTATCATCTCTGTTTTAGCGCTTTTTGTGATCGCGGGTATGGCGGGGTACGGTAAAATCCACAGAAACCTTTTCCCCGATTCCAACTATCCCGAAGTGGCTGTCGTGGTGGTCGAACCGGGTGCAAGCGCCAAGAGTATGGCTTCCAATATTGCCGTGCCGATCGAGGAAGAACTCTATACACTCGATAATATTCGTCGTGCCTACTCCAGCACAATTGATGAAGTGACCGTCATTCGAGCGGAGTTTGAGTATGTCAAAAATATCGATACGGCGGTCAATGATGTCACCAACGCCCTCTCCAAGATCCGTGCCAAACTGCCAAACGATATCAAAGAGCCTCAAATCATCAAGATCACAGCCGCCACGGCACCGGTTTGTGTCTATGCGCTGAGTCCCAAAAACGGTTCTGTTTCGCTTGAAGAGATTCGCGATATCGCCTCTACGGATATCAAACATAAACTGATCAAGACCAAAGGGGTAGCCAATGTCGATATCTTTGGCGGATATGAGAAAGAGTTGCAGATCATCGTCGATAAAGAGAAACTTGACCGATATAAGCTAAGCCTTGGGCAGGTTATCGCGACTATCCGGAAAAATGACAAAGAGTATGCCGTCGGTTTTGTAGAGAATAGTGAAAAATCCTATCTATTGAAATCGAACGGACAAAGAGACAAGGTAAGCGAGATCAAAAATCTGTCTTTAACCCCCTCTGTGAAACTCTCCGATGTGGCTGAGGTCTATTTCGGACACTACAAAAACCGCTCCGCTTATTACGGAAACGGGAAAAAAGCGATTGCCCTTTCGATTCAAAGAGCCGAAACGGCAGATGTGATTCAGACCATCAAGCATGCCAAAGAGGTGATCGAGGAGTTTCAAAAAGCGTATCCTAATATTAGCTTTGAACTCACCGATACCCAGGAAGAGACTATCGCACAAAGTACCGAAAACATGTTCGAATCCCTGCGCGATGCGATCGTGATGTCCACGATTGTGGTTTTTCTCTTTTTGGCGAGTTTTCGTCAAATCCTGGTCGTACTGGTTACAATTCCTATGGTCTATGCTTCGACGATCGCCCTGATGTGGCTATTTGGTATCGAGTTTAATGTTGTCACACTGACCGCTATCATTCTGGCGCTGGGACTTCTGCTGGATGATACGGTGGTGGTGATGGAAAATATCGAAAGGCACTATTCGGAGCTTAGGGAGGATATCCGTAAAGCTGTTTTCGGCGGAACAAAAGAGATCATGTTTGCTGACCTGAGCGGCACGATCACAACGATGATCGCCCTGGCGCCGATGCTCTTTGTGGGCGGTTATCCGCAAACGGTTTTTGCACCTTTGATCTCCACACTGCTTTTGGCGCTGGCTGCCTCCTATTTTATCTCCATTACGGCGGTTCCGTTGTTATCGCTCTACTTTTTAAGTATCAAAAATCCTCTGTTGCTTAAGGTCGAAAGAGGCTTTAATACTGTTATTTCAAG
>WGAE01000172.1 GCA_015489185.1 Campylobacterales bacterium | reverse complement strand
TACCAAGGATAAACGCACCGTCACCAACGATACCGTCGACGGTACCTTTAAAGACGCCAGCGCCCTGCTTGTTACCGCAGGTCTTACCTACGATTTTTGACAAAACGACATGAAGGGAACTCCTTCATGTCAGAAAAAAAGCTTATTGAAGGTGTCGATAAAACAGAGCGGATCGACTAACGTTCCGTTTACGTGCACACTAAAATGCAGATGCGGTCCGGTGACTCTGCCGGTCGCGCCCGCAAGTGCGATGACCTCTCCTTCATGAACGAAATCGCCCTTTTTGACCAGAAAACGGCTCAGATGGTAGTACCCGGTATAAATCCCCTCTCCGTGATCGATGATGACGGAGTTACCCGCAAAAAAGCGGTTTTTTGCCAGTACGACCCTGCCCGAGGCGACGGCACGGATCGGTGTGCCGGTTGCGGCGCGAAAATCGGTACCGGAGTGGAAACTTTTCAAAATGCCGTTAAAGAGGCGTTTTGTTCCGAACGGACTCGTAATTTTACTCTGAAGCGGCGGTGAGAGCGGCGCATCGATGTAGAGTTCAGGAGTAGACCGGGTGTAGATTGCTTTTGCCTCTTTGGCTTCACGACGGATACGTCTGCGATTTTTTTCGGAGATCTTCGCGCGCGAGGGATCGACGCGTAACCGTTCTTTTCGATAATGTGCCGACCTGATCGTAACCGGAAACGTCATGTAGCGTTTTGTTTTGCCGGTTATTTCGACAACCACCAGTTTGGTTTTGTGCGGTCGGATTCCGTAACATACAGGGATCAGCGCGTAATCACCTCCCGTTTCATCGAAAAGGTTGGGATAGAGAGGGTAGCGTTTCCCTTCAAATGCGACATAGCTACGATCCGGACGATCTGCCTCATAATCGTAGCGCAATTTGACAAGTATTGTGCCGGCATCAGCAACCGTATTGTCGGAAATTTCGATATATGTTTTTGCATCGAGCACACTCAAAAGCAAAAGCTGCAACCAGACGATTCGCATCACACTCCCAGTACCTCCGCCAGCATTTCAACACGATCGATCGCCTCTTCGCCGTGATCACTGAATCCCCAGTCGACCAGCAGCGAATCGATCCCCGCGTTATGCGCCGCTTCGGCATCCCGCTTGCCGTCTCCGATCATGACAAATGTCGTTTTGGGTTTATTGCGCGTTTTGATAATTTTCTCCAGCATCACGGGATGCGGTTTAGGTGCGGGTACTTGATTGGCGCAGACAACCGAGTGAAAGAGCGGTGCGATACCGAGCGCTTCCAGCAGCGGCAGCGCCGAGACATCGTATGCGTTGGTGGCGACATGCAGTGTACGTGTTTTTGCTAGTTTTCGCAGTAGTGTTTCCATCCCGTCGTAGAGCCTGCTTTCGATATGGTGTCTAGCCAGGTAATACTCCTGAAAATAGGCTTCATGAACCGGTTCAAATTTCTGCGCACCGTAGTAAAATTGTGCCGGATTGATCGTGGTATCATTGAGCGCGGCGAGAATCTTTGTTTCATCCATTGCGCTCAAACCGATCTTTTTACGCACATAGTTAATTGTATTTGCCAGCAGTTCGGACGAATCGACAAGCGTACCGTCCATATCGAAAATCAGTTCTGTTTTAGTTCGCATGTCAATGCTTCCTTTGTCAGCAATTCCGCCATCTCTTCACTGGCGACGATAATATGACGTATACCGAACGATTCGATAATCTTTTTATGGCTTTCGTTACGCACTTTGACGATCGCGTTGATATTTGGATCCAGCGAGACCAGCGCTTCGCAGATTTGACGGATTTTGGAGGCGTTTTCCATCGCGACGATAACTGCACATGCACGTTTTGCACCAAGCGCTTCGAGTGTCTGGCGTTGCATCGCGTTGGCGAGGAAGATCTTCTCCCCCTCTTCTTCCCCTTTTTTGACCAGATCCATCTCATGCTCGATGATAATATAGGGCATACCCGCTTTTTTGAGTTTTTTGGCGACCTTTTGCCCGATCGGACCGTAACCGATGATGATGATATGGTTGGCAAATCCCGTCGACTTCATGATCACTTCCGTCTCCGGTTCGCGGAAGAGTTTGTCCGCCAGTGTTTTGATATTTTTGAGCACAAAAGGGGTCAGAATCATCGAAAGCACGACGGTGATGATCATAATCTGATTGGTTGTTTCGTCAATCAGGCGGTTCTGAAACGCCAGCGCAAAAACCGCCAGGGCAAATTCACCGATCTGAAAAAGCGCAAGCGCACTTTTGAAGTTACTGCGTATCTGTACGAATGGATAAAGCAAGGCAAACTGGATCATCGCTTTAAGGAGCATAATGCCCGCAAGCAACCCCAGAATGATATACCAGTAGTCGACAATCGTACGCAGATCGATCTGCATCCCGATCGTGACAAAAAAGACCCCGAGCAAAATATCGCGAAACGGCACCAGGTCCGATTCGATACGATATTTATATTTTGTCTCGGCAATCGTCATTCCCGCCAGAAAAGCACCCAGCGAATAGGTAAATCCGAAAAGGTGCTCGATGAAAGAGGCGCTGACGACAATAAAAAGCACTGCAATCAGAAAGATCTCTTCGGAGTTTGCGGTTGTGATCCAGTTGAAGAAACGCTCGATGAACATCTTCCCGAAGACAAAGAGAATCAAAAAGACGATCACCGCGCTTCCAAGCGTGCGAAGCAGCAGCAGCGATATCGACGCCGTGTGGGAAGTGAAGATCGAGATCATCAGCAGAATCGGAATGACCGCCAGATCCTGAAAGAGCAAAATGCCCAGCGTAATCCGTCCGTAACCGCTGTGGATCTCCGCATTTTCGTTCAAAATTTTCAATACGATCGCGGTCGAAGAGAGCGCGAGTGCAAACCCCAGTACGATGGCACTTTTACTCTCAAGATCGAAGAGATAGTGCCCCAGTGCGGTAAAAACCAGACCGGTGACAAAGACTTGCAAAAAACCGTAGAGAAAGACCTCTTTTTTCATCCGAAGCAGATGGGCAACCGAAAACTCCAGTCCGATCGTAAACATCAGAAAAACAATCCCGAACTCCGCGATATGATTTAACTCTTCAGTTTCGATATGTTGCAGACCGAAAATATAACTGATCGCAAGTCCGGCAAAAATGTAACCGATGATCGTGGGGATTTCAAAGCGCTTCAATACCACGTTGAAAATGGTTGCGATAAAGACGGTGGTAATGAATATGACCAAAATATTTTCCACGATTTCTCCATCAAAAAAATCTATAATATTGCGTCTATTGTATCATAAGTCGGGAAAATTCAAGCTATTTGAGTATAATGTTATCCCTTTGACAATGACAATCACCCGGATTCGGATGCAGGAAGAGGCAGATGACGCACAAAACCATATCGGCAATTTTACTTATTTTGATAACGGTTTCGCTCTTTGGCGCCTCGCAGCCGAAACTGAAGATTCTCTATATGCAGATGCACCACTGCCCCTGGTGTCACAAAATGAACAAAGAGGTTTTTGAGAATCCGAAGATTACGCAAAAATTATCGAAAATGTATACGATCGAGAGCCGCTTTCGCGGTGATACCGATCTGCCCCCCTTTATTCAGCCGCGCTTCTATCCGACTACCTATGTGCTCTCGACGGACGGGAAAAAACTGGTAGATGAACTGCCGGGCTATATGGAACCCGATCGTTTCCTTGACTATCTGACCGAACTCTATGAACTGGAGACCAAAAAGGATTAAAGTTTTTACCTTTTCGGACGATATTTGTTTCTAAGAATATTGTGTCGAAAAGGGGAATCCTGATGTCAGTCGAAAAACTTTCTAAAATCGTCGCGTCGCTTTTTGTACTGCTTGCTGTATTGACCACACTGCTTTTTTTGCAAACGAAAAATTATATTCCGCCGGTTGCGTCGTTGCTCCATTTTCCGAAGAAAGAGGTGAAAAAGCCTGAAATAGTGAAGGTTTCGTCGCTCGATGCGCTCTATCGCCTCAGGACAAATAGCGCATTGAAACTCAACCTGACTCTTGACAGACAATCGATCGAACGTACACGACACGCACTCCAAAAGCAGCTCGATACGGTCCTGGATGTGCAGAAAAAAGGATCGCATATTGTCAAATATATTTTACAGATTCCCGAAGACGGCAAAACCTATTTCAGCATCGATGCCGACAAGGGTCGTTTAAGCGGCGCATTTAAAACTTTCCGTCATCAAAAAGAGGACGGTACGATCGTCGTCAAACTGGTACCGATCAATCCGACATGGCTGAAAGGATAGCGCATGTTTGCGTTAGTGCGTTTTCTGCTGCCGCTTCTCTTTTCTCTGACTTTTCTCCATGCCGCGGATAGCTGCAGCACTCCTACGGCGACACTGAATCTTGACCAAACGGTACAGGGGCAGTATATCGAGTATCCCTATCTCGAAGGGGTTGCAGATTCCGGTCAGGCACTTTTTTATAAAATCGTACTCGATCAAAACGGGACGTTGCGATTCGACTCGGCAACCGACGCAACCCATCCCGACGACAAGGTCAATACCTACGCGGAACTGCTCGACAGTGACTGTGCTCTCCTCCAGACCGATACGCAAACATCAGCGACACCGCGCTACTTTACACTCCAACGACATCTGACAGCCGGTACCTACTATTTGCGTGTTTACAACGAAGTCAAACTCGACGACAGTGATCAGACACTCGCGAAAGGCTATTTTCAACTCTCCAACAGCTTCAGCGCCGATCCTGTGCAAAAAGATACACGTCTCTGGCGTACCCATCCCGATACCGTTCCTTCGGGAGATGATCTGCTCTTTACCGTCCATGTCAAAAATTACGGTGTATCGTCGACCTCGTCAGTACTGGTTACAATACCGGACTATCCCGACACGCTGACGTACGTCGGTGTCGAAAACGGTGCCGGATGGAGTTGTACCCGTGCGACCGATCGTCTGGAGTGTACGCTCGACGACGGTACCTTGGCGACCGGAGAAGAGAAAACGTTTGATATACGTTATCACTCCGACTATCTTGCCGCGGATAAAACATTGACAAATGTAGCCGAGGCGCAAATTGGCTATCCTGACGGTACTTCGGTAACCAAAACCAATACCCGATCCGTCATCATTACCGCGCAGCATCCGCACCTGACTTTGACCAAAGATGCGACCAAACCCGGCGAAACGACTGCTGTATCAAGTGTGATTCAGGGGCAGAGCTTCGATTATCGTCTGCAGGTGACCAACGACGGGACACTCAACCTGAGTAGTCTGACGCTCGACGATACCGTTCCCGACGCTTATACCATCGAAGGGCTCGATTACGATACTTCCCTGCTTCATTGTAGCTATTCCGGACAAAATGTCAGTTGCAGTAGCGATGCACTTGCCAAAGGTCAAACGGCGACAATACGGATTCGTGTGCGGGCAACGGGAAGCACAGGCAGTGATAACAGTGCTACCGCTTCCGCATCGTCACCGCTGGGAACGCTCAGTGCAACCGACAACGCTCTGGTCGATATCGTACCCAAAAAGTATGAAATGACGGTCACCAAAACTGCCGCTTCCAACAGTGTCGTCAAAGGACATACGACCTACTTCGATATTCAGGTACAAAACAGCGGTAATATGCCCCTTTCGAACGTGACACTGGATGATCCCCTCCCCTCCGAGCTGACACTGACGGATATCAGTGATGCGACGGGATGGGACTGTTCCGCCTCCGATACCGCATCCGGTCACGTTTCATGTAGCCTTGGAACGACACTTGATCCGGGCTATTCGGCATCGCTTCGCGTACATGCGGAGGCAAACAGCGTCGCCTCTTCCGTAACCAACACGGCGACCGCTTCCGCCGATACGGCACCCGATAGTTCCGCAAGTGCGACGATACAAATTTTGCCGCCCTCCCCTTCGGTTTCGATCGATAAAAGCGCACCGGGAACGGTGACATCGACACAAACTTTTTACTATACTTTCAGCATTACCAACAACGGTACCGAAACGTTGCGTAACGCAACGGTCACGGATACGTTCGATAGCAGACTGGAGATTCCCGCCGACTGGAACGACGCCGTTCCCGCCACCTGGAACTGTAGCGTTTCGGGACACGATCTGCAGTGTAGCTATTCCGGTGATATTGCGCCGGGCGGCGGTGCCGATAGTCTGAAGATCAAAGTGCGTGCACCCTATACAACCGAAGATATTTCGATCGACAATACCGCCGTCGTCAATGCCGACAGCGACGCAGGCGGAGTCAGCGGCACCGATACCGCAACCGTCACGGTATCGAAGGTTACTTACGCTATTGCGATCACAAAGATGGTCAACACAAGCCGTGTTGAAAGCGGCAATACCTTTATCTACACACTTTTTGCGTCCAATACGGGGAATCTGCCGCAGCGAAACGTACGAATCGTCGACGATCTGCCTGCCATCTTCACAAACTTTTCGGTCAACGGCGGAAATTTCGACTGCTCCGCCTCTTCCGGAAATCATATCGATTGTCGGCTGGCAACACTCGATGCCGGTGCGACGGAACATCTGACGATCAGTGTCGTCGCACCGATTGTAACAAGCGAGACAACCGTCAGAAACGAAGCGAACGTAACCGGAGAGGTCTACGTGGAGGGACAACTCAATGAAACCACCACAGCAAACGGACATGCCGATATTACGATCACGCCGCCCCCCTCTGCTTTGTCTGTGACCAAAACCGCATCACGGACACAACTGCTCAAAAACGAAACGACCATCTACACCATCAGTGTCACAAACGATGGAATGGCGTCTGAGAACAATGTAACAATCACCGACGCGGTCCCCTCTCCTCTCACAGTGGTATCGGTTGATGAAGGAGTGTTTCACTGTCTCCAAAGTGACAACGATGTCGCCTGCCTTTTGCCCGAACTCGCCTCCGGAGCGACAGAAACGGTCAAAATCACCGCACAGGCACCCGACAAGATCAATACGGAAAACAACGTCACAAACAGTGTAACGGTCAAATCGGATCGGGAGCAGACAGGTGTCAATGCAACCGCGGATGTAACACTTGTCCCCGACAGCCGTGCCGTTAATTTACAGGTCATATCCGATCCGACAAGTGTCTTTGCAAACGATACTTATCGCTATCGCATCTTTCTAACGAACAACAGCGGTCGGGATATAACAAGCGTCACACTGGATGACCCGCTTCCCGAAGATGTCTCATATGTACGATATGAGAGTCCCGACAGCTGGAATTGTCGTTTCGATGCGGATGCAAAAAAATTCTCATGTGATTACAACGGTTCCGCTTTTAGTCCCGGTGAGCATACGATCGATCTCTATGTCAAGGCACCGGGGTATGCGACAACTCTCTACAATACGGTCTTCATGAAGAGCAGTGTCTACGGACAAGACCAAAACGAAACCGCGACAACATATGTCAAAGCCAAAGAGGCGCATCTGGCCTTTACTCAGGCACAGACGGATAAAAATCCGGTTAAAATGCGTGAAGCCTATCGTTATCTGATCAGTGTGCAAAATCTCGCCGATACCGAAGCAAGTGACATCAACGCAACCGATCTCAACGTGATGATCAGACTCGATGCGAATGAAACCCTGCAGCAGATCAGTGCAAACGACTGGAACTGCAGCGGTACCAAGGTGATTACCTGTACGCTGGGCGTACTTCCGCCGCACGCAACCTCTTCGCAAATCGCGATCGAGGTGGTTTCCGATCTTCCGGGTCAGCGCATTACGACGCTCTCCGCTGCCGCAAAAGAGAGTGTTGCCGATATCAATCGTACCATTATGACCGAAGTCAAGGAGATCGTCCCTGCGGATTTAACGCTTTCAGTCAGTGACGATCCCGATCCTGTCGAACATGAAGGACTCTATACCTACGACTTTACGGTTGTCAATACCCACCCTGAAAAGTCGGTGGAGGCGATTCAGATTGATGTCAATACCACATCGGAAGCAAACTATCTGCTCAATGCCTACGCGAACGATACACGATGGCGCTGTACACAAAACGGCAAACAGTTGCAATGTCTGATGAATGACGCGATCGCGCCCAAAGAGACGGTGCATCTGGTCATCACGGCGCAGGCGCCGTCCGTCGCATGCGATCTGAATATTACCGCAGAGCTTTCATCCGAATATCTCGACGATCTCGACCCGTCGAACAATCTCGTCCAGGAGACGACACATATCCTCGATACAGATATGAACGGCAACCATATTCGCCCTTTTAGCCGGGTACCGATCCAGGGTGAACAGGATACGAATATTTACGGAGACATTCTCTCCATCGGAAATCAGTCAATCTGTGAACAGGACAATAACGGCCACTGTATCGAACCGAGTTTTATGGTCAACGACTTGATCGAACAAAGACAGATCAATCTCGATAACACGCATACCTATTTCATGAACGCGACCAACGCTTACCTCCAACTCAAACCGGATGACCATGTCATCTGGGCGGGACTCTACTGGATGGGGCGTATCGACAAAACACAATCCGGTGCGACGGAGAAGATCTCAAACGCTCCGACAGTCTACCTGCGTCATGAAAGTGAAGTGCGCTATATTCGCGTCAATGCCGAACGTGACGCCGAAGCGATCGACAATGACGGCAATCTGATCACTGGTATCGACAAATTCAACTTCATCAACGACAGCACCTATTTCGACTATCAGGGGATGGCGGATGTCACCGACTATGTCCAAAAACACAAAAGCGGTACCTATTGGGTTGCAAATGTGCAGTCGAGCGAAGGAGAGAATATCAGTGCGGGTTGGAATCTGGTCGTCATCGTAATGGATACGGCGAAAATTCCGACACGCAATCTGCGTAACATTACCGTATTCGACGGTTTTCAGGGGGTCTGGAAATCGACAAACGAGATGGCACAAAACTATCCCGATGAAGTGAATCAAACGGTTGCCGGGTTTATCACACCGACACACGGGGCGATCGACTCAAAACTCTATATGTTCGCATTTGAAGGGGATAAGACACTCGACGACTATATCAAACTGACCGATATTTTCGGCATCGAACACTATTTGACAAACGGTGCCAACCCGACAAACGATGTCGTCAACGGCACTGTCTCCGAAAACGGGACGATCAATCTTGCACGCACTCCCGCGCTGCAAAATACCTCCGGAATCGATATCGACACCTTCTATGTCGGCGACGACAACAACGGTTCGGGGATCATTCGAAACGGACAGCGCGAAACGACCATTACAATCGGCTCCGGAGACGGTACCGCGAGTGATGTCGGAGGAGACCGTTTCTTCCTGGGGATGTTTGCCTTCTCGACCAACCTCTATCAGCCGCTCTGTTATCATCAAAGTTTCAAAACCGGAGATTTTTCCGCACCGCTTCCCGATCAGGTGCACATGGGTGATACGGTAGGCATCGAGGTCGAAATACGCAATACCGAAATCCAAGATGTGGAACATCTGCAACTCTATACCTTCGTCGATCCGATTCTCAGAGAGGATAACAGCAGCTATGAAATCCGCAATCTCGATAGCTCCGGTCTGCTCGAAAGCAATTTTCATCGAGCCGATACGCTGTTTGATACACAAAGCGTCGTAATGACGGCGGATCAGAATCAGACGATGATCACAACCCGTACCGGTTCCGGTGCAAACGGTACGACAGGGGGTACGCTCTACGGAGGTAAAAACATTTTTTATCGCTTCAAGGCAAAGATCGAAGATTTAAATGAGGACAATCGCAGCGTCGCACTCTACAAAGCGAGTTTTGAACCGACCGACAAAAAGGTCATGCTCCCGCCGTGCGGTACACAACAGCAGTTTCCAATCATCAAAATCAATCAGACCAACGGTTTCAACGTGCTGCATCGAAACGCACTGGGCGACAACGTCATCGACGGATTGGAAAACGGCGACCCTTCCAAACCGAACAATGAAACACACCTCTTCACTCAGGTGACGGACAAACCGTTTCAGATCGACGTCGTCGCACTTGACGATCACGATCCGCGCTATCTCCATCCCGATCCTTACAAAGGGATTGTTGAACTCGAACTGGTCGACTACAACGCGTCGCAAACCTGTAAAACCTTTACCTCACGCAAAAGTGCGGATGTCGTTTTTGATACGACGCGCGTTAAACAGACGACATTCACCTTCTCAGACGCTGCAAAACAGGCACTCTTCCGTGTCAGGTATCTGGTGGACAAATACGGCAAGTTATTACAGTGGGATACAACCGGTTCCGACCTGACAACACTGGCGAACGTGTTGCAAAAATCGGGTACCGAAGGGGTTTGTACCACCGAGTGTATCGGTGCTGCGGCAAGTTATGATCAGTGTAAAGCGTGCCTCTTCAAAGAGATCGACCAGGGAGGACTGGCACGGGTCTCCTGTGCACTCGATACGTTTGCCGTCAGACCGCACCATATCGCAATCGACATCAACGCAACCCATCCGCTCAGAGGCGGCAAACCGTACGATCTGCATTTCGATGCGAATACGACAAGCTACGATTCCACCGTCGATGCTTCCTCCGGTTCATTGACAGCGACATTGCAGATTCCGTCGGGATGTGCACTCACACCTTCGACAACATCGAATCTACTCTCTTCCACGTTGCAATTTGGCGGAGGGAAAGCGACACTTTCGAATTTCAGCTATCCAAATGTCGGTGCGGTGCAGGTCGATTTTCGTGATCGTATCTGGACACAGGGTGATCAGAATCTGACCGATCAGAATATGAGTGACTGTATTATGGGAAGCAGTTCCGAGACACCGGACGCATCGGGTCGTGTGGGGTGTGAAGTACCGGGCAGCGGACTTTTCAGATTCGTTCCCGCAAGTTTCAAAACAACCGCCGCGCTGAGTGCGCCAACCGGCGGTTACGTCTACTTCTCAAACGATCTTTCGATGAGCGGCAGACTCGCGCTGACGATGACTGCGCTTCTGGATAACGGCGCTACGGCAACCAACTACACATCCGGCTGTTATGCAAAAGATCTGAACCTGACTATTCAGATCGGAACGGAGCCGGAAGACTGGAACGGGCGTGCGGACCTTAACAGTTCGGTCATATTCGGCGGTGACGGCACCCAGACAATCCAGTATGCACCAAACGGTTTCACCGTACCGCAGGCATTCTTCTCAGGCGGTACCGCTTCTTCGGTACCGGTTTTTGTCAATTTCAAACGCAAACGCACGCAGCCGCAGGATCCGATCACGCTGCACAAAAACGACTTCAACACCAGTGTCACAGATAGTGACGGTGTGACCGGCGGAGATTTCGACAAGAGCGGTGATATGACAATTCCGTACTATTACGGCAGGGTCTACGCCACATCGATTCAGACAGATGCGCGCACACTGAGTGTACCGCTCTACTATGAAGCGTACTGTAAAGATGCGAATCTCTCAAAATATTTCCCGACCCATCTGGAAG
>WGAE01000171.1 GCA_015489185.1 Campylobacterales bacterium | reverse complement strand
CACCAGCATAATATCAACCAGCGGTGTAATATTCAGATCCGGATTTTCATCCCAGTTAAACTGCATGCGACTACTCGTACAAATGGATTTGATCGGATGTGATCAATTCGATTTCACGCTGTATCATATTCATCAACTCGTACGCTTTGCGTTTGAGCAACACATGTGCACTATATGCCGGGATCGCGACAAAAATACCCGCCGCCGTCGCCACAAGTGCCTCACTGATTGCGGGAGCGATCACCGTCAATGATGCCGTTTGAGAATCCCCCAGTTGTGAAAAGGTATTGAGTATCGATACGATCGTACCGAATAGTCCGATAAACGGTGCCGTCGAAGAGATAACAGAGAGTGTCGAAAGTGCACTTGTCGCTTTCTTTTCGGCAACACTTTTACAAATGCCCAGTGAACTACGCGTCGATCCGCTTGCCAGACATTTACTCAGAATCGAATTTTGCGAAACATGTCCCGCACCGCGCAACAGAATTTCGAGTGATTTTTTTTCCGTCGATTCCCACTTCGTCAAAGCGAGATAACGGCTGATCCAGATCCAGACAGTAAGAATAAAATAGAGAGATAACCAGACAAAAACCAGCGTGGAGACGATACCCCCGCCGGTAATATAGGTAAAAAGAAGTTCCATTTTCAGAGCCCGCTTTTGGCTGCGGTCTCCACTTTCGCCATTGCGGCTGCGATCGCGACATCTGAGTCGCTCATACTCTGGATCAGTTTTTTCGCCTCTTCGAGCTTTTTAGATATCTCGTCACTCGTACCGCCCAGAGCAACCGCACCGTCAGCCAGTACGGAAACTTTGGAGCCGTCGACTTTGACATGGCCCCAGTTTACGGCGACCAGCTCTTTCGAACCGTCCGCCTTTTCGATTTCGATGACACCGTTTTTAAGTGTCGTCATCAACGATGCGTGTTCGGGCAAAACACCAAACTCCCCTTCACTTCCGGGAAGCGTGACACTTTTGACATCACCTTCGAAAATCACACCGTGCGGTGTTACAATTTCCATTTTCATTGTAGCCATATGTGTTCCTTACATATATGAAAGAAAAGAGAGGGGGTTCCCTATCCTTTCATTTTTTCCGCTTTTTCAATCGCTTCCTGAATATTTCCTACCATATAGAATGCATTTTCCGGTAAATGGTCATATTTACCTTCCAAAATCCCTTTGAACCCTTCAAGCGTCTCTTCAAGCGTCACATATTTACCCGGGCTTCCGGTAAAGACTTCCGCGACGAAGAACGGTTGCGAAAGGAACTTCTCAATCTTTCTTGCACGCTCAACAATCTGTTTATCCTCTTCGCTCAACTCATCCATACCGAGAATCGCGATGATATCCTGCAGATCTTTGTACTTTTGCAGAATCGACTGTACGCCGCGCGCGACATTGTAGTGATCGTCACCGATGATCACCGGATCGAGCATACGCGATGTCGAATCGAGCGGATCGACCGCAGGATAGATACCTTTTTCCGCAATCGCACGATTAAGAACCGTTGTCGCGTCCAGGTGCGCAAAAACCGTTGCAGGCGCCGGGTCAGTCAAGTCATCCGCCGGTACGTAAACCGCCTGTACCGAAGTAATTGAACCTTTTTTCGTAGAGGTAATTCTCTCTTGCAGCGCACCCATTTCGCGTGCCAGTGTCGGCTGATAACCGACCGCTGAAGGAATACGACCTAGAAGTGCCGACATTTCAGAACCGGACTGTGCAAAACGGAAGATATTGTCGATGAACATCAGAACATCCAGACCCTTTTCGTCACGGAAATATTCCGCCATCGTAATACCTGTCAACGCGATTCTGTTTCTCGCACCCGGTGGTTCATTCATTTGACCGTAGCAGAGGGCAACTTTGTCCAAAACGTTCGACTCTTTCATTTCGAAATAGAGGTCATTCCCCTCTCTTGTACGCTCACCGACACCGGCAAATACCGAATAACCGCTGTGTTTGAACGCAACATTGTGGATCAACTCCATAATAATAACGGTTTTACCGACACCCGCACCGCCGAAGAGACCGACTTTACCACCTTTTGCGTAAGGAGCCAGAAGGTCGACAACTTTAATACCGGTTTCAAAAATCTCGGATTTAGTACTCTGCTCTTCAAACGGAGGAGGATCTCTGTGAATCGGCCAGTACTGTTTCGCTTCCAGCGCTTCTCCGTCATCGATTGTCTCGCCGACAACGTTGAAGATTCTTCCAAGTACCTCTTCACCGACCGGTACTTTGATCGGACTTCCGAGCGCTTTGACTTGCTGTCCGCGTACCAGACCTTCCGTCAAATCCATCGCGATGGTTCTGACACGGTTGTCACCGACAATCGCCGCAACTTCCAGAATCAGCTTTGCCGGCTTTCCTTCGACTTCGTAATTAACTTCGATCGCTTCGTTGATTTCCGGGATATACCCCTCGAAATCGACATCTACAACAGGTCCGATAACCTGTGAAATAACACCTTCCATACTGTAATGCTCCTTTTACCTGTTTTTTTAGTTTAGTGCTTCCATACCGCTGATGATCTCAATCAACTCGGTAGTAATCGCTTCTTGTCTTGCTTTGTTGTACTGAATTGTCAGTTGGTTGACACGCTCTTTGGCGTTGTTCGTCGCATTGTCCATCGCCTGCATACGCGCACTATGCTCCGCGGCAAGCGAGTCAATCAACGCATAGTACATATTGTACTCGAAATATTTTTTGACAAGTTCATCCAGCATCTTCTCTTCATCTTCAGCTTCCATCTCCATCAGAGACTCCTGCGCTCCCTCTTCAACTTCGATCATATCGACCGGCATCAGATGAAGCGTCTTCATCTCCTGTGTAATCATATTTTTATAGCCGTTGTGAATGAGGATAATCGTATCGGTTTTTTCGTTGATGAAATCATCAACCGCTTTCTGGATCACTTCCTGCGCTTTTTCGTAAGTCGGCGCGGCACTGACACCGATATACTCGTCAAGGAGCGCGGTTCCTTTGAACTTGAAATAGTCGATTCCCTTGCGTCCGACACAGCGAAGACGTACCGTCGCACCCATCGCTTCATACTTGTCACTGATGCGACGCACCTCTTTGATCGTCTGCGCGTTGAATCCGCCGCAAAGCCCTTTATCCGCCGTCACGAAAATGATGTCGACCACTTTCGGCTTCTCGACTTTATTGAAGAATTTACTGGTCGATCCGCCCACTTTGAACTTATTAATCTTTTCGGAAATTTCGAAAAGCATCTCGTTCAACTTGTCCGCATAGACGCGTGCACGTTTCGCCGCCTCTTCCGCACGTCGCAGTTTGGCGGTAGAAACAAGCTTCATCGCACGCGTCGTCTTTTGCGTGTTCTTGACACTCTTGATATTGCGTTTGATATCTTTCAGGTTTGCCATGATCAGCCCTATTTAACGGTAAATGTTGATTTAAAGTCGTCCAATGCTTTTTTCAACAATGCGTCTGTTTCGTCATCGATTTTTTTCGTCGTCAAAATATTTTTATAAATTTCCGGATATTTCGCTTCGATAAACGGTAACAGTTCCGCTTCAAATTTGGTCACTTCAGAAACCGGAATATCGTCGAGATATCCGTGTGCACCTGCGTAGATAATCACAACCTGACGCTCTACCGGTACCGGAGAGTAAGGCCCCTGTTTCAATACTTCAACCATACGTGCACCGCGTTCGAGTTGCTTACGGCTGGTCTCATCCAGATCGGAAGCAAACTGCGCAAAAGCCTGAAGCTCTCTGTACTGTGCCAGGTCAAGTCGCAGTGTACCGGAAACCTGCTTGATCGCTTTGATCTGCGCCGCACCACCGACACGTGAAACGGAGAGACCGACATTGATCGCAGGACGAATACCGGAGTTGAAGAGATCTGTCTCAAGGAAGATCTGACCATCTGTAATCGAAATAACATTTGTCGGAATATACGCGGAAACGTCACCTGCCTGTGTTTCAATGATAGGAAGCGCCGTCAGAGAACCCGCACCTTTCTCATCACTCAGTTTCGCGGCTCTCTCAAGCAAGCGTGAGTGCAGATAGAAAACGTCACCCGGGTACGCCTCACGTCCCGGAGGTCTTCTGAGAATCAGTGACATCTCTCTGTACGCAACCGCATGTTTGGAAAGATCATCGTAGATAATCAATGCGTGTCTTGCGTTATCACGGAAATATTCACCCATTGTCACACCCGCGTAAGGCGCGAGGAACTGAAGAGCCGCCGATTCACTCGCCGAAGCGTTGACAACAATGGTATACTCCATTGCACCATGTTCTTCGAGTTTTTTAACCACCTGCGCAACCGTAGACTGTTTCTGACCGATCGCGACATAGATACAGATAACATCCTGACCTTTTTGGTTGATGATCGTATCGACTGCAACTGTTGTTTTACCGGTTTGTCTGTCACCGATAATCAACTCCCTTTGTCCGCGCCCGATCGGAACAAGTGCGTCGATCGCCTTAATACCGGTTTGAAGCGGTTCATGAACCGATTTTCTCGCCATAATACCCGGTGCTTTCTCTTCAACGAACCGATGCTCTGCTGCTTTGATTTCACCTTTACCGTCGATCGGATCACCGAGCGGGTTGACAACCCTTCCGACCAATGCGTCGCCTACGGGAACTTTCAGGAGACGCCCCATTCTTTTGACGCTACTGCCTTCCTTAATATCAATCCCTTTACCGAGAACGACGATACCGACAACAGACTCTTCCAGGTTCAGTGCCATACCGCGATCGCCTGTCTCGAACTCGACCATTTCACCTGCCATCACGTTGTTGAGCCCCTGAACTCTTGCGATACCGTCGGCAAACTGAATCACCTTTCCGGTCTCGTTAATATCAACGTTCAGTTCGAAATTTTCGATTCTTTCCTGAATAATCTTACTGATTTCGTCAGCTTTCGTTTTTGCACTCACTCATTTCTCCTTTAAGATGTTATATCGCACTCAAAATTGTCTGCGTAATTTGTTGCTTGATTCTGTCCGTAGAGATCCCGATCTCCACACCTAAATTGTCGACTTCAACTTTCATACCCGAAGTATCGGTGACAACATTGTCA
This sequence comes from Campylobacterales bacterium, assembly GCA_015489185.1. GTDB lineage: Bacteria > Campylobacterota > Campylobacteria > Campylobacterales > QNZT01 > QNZT01. The sequence continues at coordinate 558 of WGAE01000171.1, read as the reverse complement.
AGTTTGATTGTCGCATCGAGTTTTTGGGAGAGAACCTCTTCCAACTCTTTGACTGCTTCCGGTTTTACCTTTTGTGCACTGATCAAACGTCCGTGATAGGTATTGGTACGTTGCTCGATAAGCGCGCCTAGTTCATGAACGATTTGCGGGGTCAGACCGATGCGCCCTTTTTCAACAAGTAATCTGAGAAAATTTTCAAATTTTTTATCTTTAGCACCGACTGCATCAACCAAAAATTTCACTTTGGCTTCTTTATCGATATCCGTTCCCTGAACGATCGCAATAAATTTTTTATTTTTAAATGCAGGTACAAGTGCACTGAGGCTTTCATATACAGATTGCAACGCTTTATCATCCATTGTCGATGCAAGCGCCTTGACATACTTTTTCGCTACATCACTCATCTACGCCACCTTCTTTTTGATGATTTGCATAAAATCATCGCTTGTGAGTTTCAGTTTATCACCTTGGAAGAGCTCTTCGATCACTTCGGCAACAACCGCTTTGGTCATTTTCTTCTCTTCGATCGCCTTACGCTCTTCAAAAGCCGTACGCAGG
>WGAE01000170.1 GCA_015489185.1 Campylobacterales bacterium | reverse complement strand
TAGTTAAATAATTTGTACAACATTATAAAAAATATCTCTTTTTACTATTGATTTATTAAAAAATAATAAATGATTTGATATAGTGTATAAATTAATTTGAAATATTCAAAAAGAGGAGTGGATTGTGGATTTGAACAGCCTGAAAAACCTGGAGTTGCTCTATGTGGAGGATGATGCGGATGTCATGAACCAGACAAAGTTGATTCTGGACGACTTTGTCAAAACCGTTCATACGGCATCCAACGGTGAAGAGGGGCTGGAGATCGCTCTGAACAAAAACATCGATATCATCGTCGCCGATATCAATATGCCGGTGATGAACGGTATTGAAATGATCAAAAAGCTTAAAAAAGAGCATGACAGACAGATACCGTGTATCATCACAACCGCCCATACCGATACCGAATATCTGATCGATGCGATTAACCTCAAAGTCGACGGTTATATTATCAAACCGATCAATATCAAAGATCTGATCAACTCCATCTACACCGTTATGCTCCCGATCATCCAGAAAAAAGAGATCGAAGGCTGTGCGCATGTCGTCGATTCACTCGCTGCACTCGTCGGCGGTAAAAAGATCGAAATTCTCAAATTTATCATCGACAATCTCGATGAAGAGAATATCTTCCACGGCTCTTATCAGGATATCATGGAGGCACTCGATGTCAGTAAACCTACCGTCGTCAATATGTTCAAACAGCTCATCGGTGCGGGTATTCTGGAAAAAATCAAGAACAAAGTCTATAAATTTAAACGTCAGGACCTCATTAAATAGAACAATCCGCGGGGATAAGGTATAACTACACTCCTTATCCCTCTCTTATCTCCTTCATGTTAGGCTATTTTTAACAAACTTCATCTACAAAGGAATTGTTTCATGAAACAAATATTTACACTACTGCTGTTATGGTCTGCACTGCTTTTTGCCGGAAATCCAGTCGCCGTTTTACATACCAATAGAGGAGATATCACACTTGAACTGTACAAAGATATCGCCCCAAAAGCGGTGGAGAACTTCATCGGTCTGGCTAAAAAGGGATATTATGACAATACCATTTTTCACCGTGTGATCAAGGGCTTTATGATTCAGGGAGGTGATCCGACCGGAACCGGACGCGGCGGCACGTCAATCTGGGGAAAAGAGTTTGAAAACGAATACAAACCCAACGTCATTTTTGACAAACCCGGTATTCTCGCGATGGCAAACCGTGGTCCAAATACCAACGGAAGCCAGTTTTTCATCACCGTAGCACCGACACCGTGGCTAAACGGCGGCTACACTATTTTCGGCAGAGTGATCAAAGGGTTCGATGTTGTCAAAAAGATCGAATTCACCCCGACCGGCGCAATGGACAGACCGCTTGAAAAACAAATCATCAAATCGGTCACGATCATCGATGCCCAGGACGGTACGAAATCTGCTGACAAAAACGTAACCAAATAAAATCGAATATATCGGAAAAGGAGTCAGCGGTGGAAAATATCTTTCGTGAATATGATATTCGCGGTATCTTTGAAAAAGAACTTCATGAAGAGAGTGTCAAGAAAATCGGCTATTTCCTCGGGGAAAAAATCAAAGAAAAGGGTGAATATGTCGCAATCGGCTACGATGCGAGAACCCACTCGCCCATCCTGCACGACTGGCTGGTGAGCGGTTTCAATAAAGCGGGACTCAAAGTGCTGACGATGGGACTGGTCGCCACTCCCGTCAACTATTTTGCCAATTATCAATCTTTCGACGGCATTACCCCTTCCGCTTCCGTGATGATCACCGGCAGCCACAATCCGCCCGAATACAACGGTTTTAAAATCACGGTCGATAAACAACCCTTCTTCGGCGACGCAATTTATGCCCTCGGCAAAGAGGTCATGACCAAAGAGTCGCCCGTCATAGAGGACAACACCGAAGCGACATATATTGACGCAAAAGGGAAATATATCGATTACATAACCGACGCCTTCTCTCACCTTAGCGGTATGCGACAAAAAATCGTACTTGACTGCGGTAACGGCGTAGCGGGGGTCGTATTAACTGACATATTCGACAACCTGAATCTCAACTATGAAGGAATGTACTGTAACCCTGACGGCACATTCCCCAATCACCATCCTGATCCTTCCGTCGAAAAAAACCTGACAGACATCAAAAACAAGATGCAAGAGGGGTTTGATATCGGTTTTGCGTATGACGGGGATGCGGACCGTATTGCCGTCTTGACACCAAAACACAATATCAAAGGGGATGAACTGGCGATCCTGTTTGCCAAAACGATGGAAAATCCGACAATCATCGGCGAAGTGAAGTGTTCACAGGTGATGTACGATCTGATCAACCGTTCGGGCAAAGCGATCATGTACAAAACCGGTCACTCCAACCTGAAAGTAAAAATCAAAGAGACCGATGCCGATCTGGCGGCGGAAGTGAGCGGTCACATCTTTTTTAACGACCGCTATTTCGGTTACGACGATGCCATCTATACGACATTCCGCGTTTTGGAACTGCTTCATGAAGGTATGGACCTCGATACAGAGCTAAATGCCCTGCCCAAAACCTATTCGACCGAAGAGATCAAGGTAGAAGTAACGGAAGAGGAGAAATTCCCGCTGATCGACAAAATCAAAACGATGCTGGAAAACCCTCCCGCCGATTTCCCGAATATCAAAGAGATCATCACCGTAGACGGTGTACGTATCGTATTCGATCAAGGATGGGGACTCGTTCGCGCCTCCAATACCACGCCCGTCCTTGTCACCAGGTTCGAATCGACCGACGAAACACTTGCAAAACTATACGAAACCAAAATCAACGAACTGATTCAAGAGGCTAAAAACGCACTCTAAAACCCAAAACACGCTATAATACTCCTTAAAAAAGGGGTATTATGCAACTGACACTCAACAGTCCGATGGATATGCATCTCCATCTGCGCGATCATGAAATGCTCAAAACGGTCGCACCGCTCTCCGCGCACCCGTTTGCCGCGGCAATCATTATGCCAAATCTTGTACCTCCGGTCACAACATTACAAATGGTTGAGGAGTATAAAGCACGTATCCTTGAAGCTACCGCAGATGAAACATTCGAACCGTTAATGACTCTCTTTTTCAAAGCGGATTACGATTATGCTTTTTTGGAGCGTGCACGCGAACATATCAGCGCAATCAAGCTTTATCCCGCAGGTATCACGACCAATTCACAAGACGGTGTCTCCTCGATCGACAGTGAACAACTTGCTCCGGTACTCACGGCAATGAGTGATTTAGGTATTCCTCTGCTTGTTCACGGTGAAACCGACGGCTTTGTAATGGACAGGGAGAAAGAGTTCGTACCCGTCTATGAAACCCTGGCAACGCGTTTCCCGGAGCTTAAAATCGTGATGGAGCATATTACAACAAAAGAGAGTGTCGAGGCACTCAAACGCTACGATAATCTCTACGCCACTATTACGCTCCACCATCTTCTCATCACGCTTGACGATGTTGCGGGCGGTTTGCTCAATCCACACCTTTTTTGCAAACCGATCGCCAAACGTCCCGAAGATAAAGCGGCGCTGCTCGATGTCGCCCTTTCAGCACACCCAAAAGTGATGTTCGGCTCAGATTCCGCCCCACACCCTCAGCATGCAAAAGAGAGCTGCGGTTGTGCCGCGGGGGTCTTCACCGCACCGATCGCACTCCAGGCACTGGCACAGCTTTTTGAAGCACACGATAAACTCGACAATTTACAACCGTTTATCAGTGACAACGCACAACGTATCTACGGAATTACACCACCTGAAAAAGAGGTTATTCTGATAAAAGAGCCGTTTACAGTACCCGAAAAGTACGGTTCCGTCATACCAATGTTCGCCGGTGAAACCCTGCCCTGGCGCATTGCAGACGTTTCGTAAAGTACAACGACACTTCCACAGAAAATATTTACATAAAAATATGTTATAATTTGTTTTATTTTCTCAGGAGTGCGTTTATGAAACGATTATTGGTTCTTCTTATGTTTGTCGGTCTGCTTCACGCAGCACAGTTTTCGGTCACCGGAACCGTCGTTTCCGATAACCAGAAGATGATCGGTGCACGCTATATGGGGTATGTGAAGCGTATCAATTTCGAGATCGGCGATAAAGTTTATCGCGAAGATACTCTTTTCGAGCTGGAGTCTGCGGAGTTTGACATCCTCAAAAACCAGGCGGATCTGGCACTCGAACAGGCACAGATTATGGTCGATATGTATCGTGAACGGCTGGAGAGTATCGAGCGTGAAAAGAGGCTGCTTCGTCTGAAAAAGGGCAAAAGTGATACTACGATAGATTTGGAAAATCTCGATATCACGGCGGCAAATATCGAGGCGGGACTCGAGGCGGCACGTGCACTGGTCAAAAACGCCGCACTCAAAGTTAAACAGATCGCGACCATCTCCGATTATCTCGAAGTCAAAGCACCAAATGACGGAATTATCGTCGAAAAACGTATTAGAGTCGGCGATCTGATCGCTCCGGGTATGCTCGCAATGGTACTGGTTGATCTCAAACACCTGGAAATTGAAGCCCAAATTGCTGAATCGGATCTGCTCAAAGTCTATAAACGCCAGCGGGTAACCGTCACAATCCCTTCTATCAAATACACAACAACCGGTGTGATCAAGTCGATCGTTCCGGGAGCAAATCCGATGGCACACACATTTACAATCCGCGTCAAATTTCGTCATGACGAAGAGATGCCCATCTATCCGGGAATGTATGCGAAAATCGATATCAAATACGACAACGAAGAGCCGGGATTTCTTAAAGCTCACAAACCGGCAAGAGAACCGAGAAAAACAGAGCCTCTTATGAAAGTGAAAAAAGAGGAGAGAAGCTAACGCTTACTCTCTTTTTTCTCCTTTTTCAACGCTTCCTCTCTGAGCCAATCCATCGCCCCGGCATTATCCATCAAGACAGGAATAAAAAAGAGTGAAACGAGGGTTGCAGCCATACTTCCAAAAATGAGCGCAACACCGAGTCCTCCGAATATCGGATCGGTTGCAAGCAATAAACTTCCCAGAATGATCGCAACCGCAGTCAACAGAATCGGTTTGGCACGTGTCGCGGTCGCAACGGCAATCGCTCTTTTCTTGTCAAAACCTTTGGCAATCAACGCACGTGAAAAATCAATTAACAACAGAGAGCTTCTGGCACTGATACCCATCAGTGAAATAAACCCGATCAAAGATGTTGCGGTCAGAAAAAAGTTCGTATCGGTAAAGTAGAGCTGAATCTTGTCGGTCACCCAATGCCCCGTAATCACACCGATAATCGATAAAAAACTTCCCGCCAGAACAATGCCGCTGAGTGCAAACGATTTATAATAGACTACCATCAGCAAAAACATCAGCACTAGTGCGGCAATAAAAGCCCCTCCCAGGTCACGAAACGTATCGAGCGTTACTTTCATCTCACCGTCCCAGCGTAACAGCATCTTTTGTCCTGTTTGTTTATCTTTCAGATGTAAATCAAACATATAGGTACTGATACCCGGTTCCTTGGTGACATTAAATTCATCGGTAAGCTCTTTAAGCATTTTATCTCTGGCATCAAGTAACGGATAGACTTGTGAAACAAGATCACACTCCGCGGTGATGGTCACCATATTTTTCAGATTTTTGCGAAATATCGTAGGACTGGAAGGCACTGCGGTGATGTTGACAACCTCTTTAAGCGGCACCATCATCCCCATACGGTTCATCAGCTTGAGTGACGCAAGCTTCTCTTCAAGCGCCTCTTTCGAATTTTTCCTGAATCGATGCGACTTTTCGCTGAGACGCACGAAAATCGGAATTTGATCCTGTTGGTTTCGGGTATTTTTCACCGCAATCGGCATCCCCTTGAACGCCAGGTACAAAATATTATTGACCTGATCGACACTGAGCGCACTGCGTAAAATCTTCTCTTTATCCGGCACCAGTTCATATTTGGTAAAGATCGTATCCTGCATCACATCGACATCGACCAGCCCATCCGTTTTTTTCAAAATATCCGCAATTCTTGCAGCAGTATGACGCAGCAATTTGTCATCTTTTCCGTAGAGTTCGATCACAATCGTCGCCAGTGTCGGCGGACCGGAAGGCATCTCGATAAACTTGATCTTTGTCCCTTCGACCATCGCCTCACAATCCTGCTGTATTTCAGGGCGTATACGGTGTACCATCATGTAAGAAGGCTCTTCTCTGGTATGCTTGTCCGTCAGATTGACAACAACCTCCGCCTGATACTTCATGCGCTTGAAATCGCTTCCTTTCACCAACCCCGCATAATCAAGCGGTGCCCCCTGCCCCAGATAAGTCTCAATGTCGGTCACTTCCCGCTCTTTTTTCAGATGCTTTCCGACACACTCCGCCACCATTGCCGTCTGGTGAATAGAACTGTTGGTCGGCAGATCAATATAGATCGTAAAGGTATTGGCACTTTTTCCGGGCAACATCTTTGCAAGTACCAGTTTTGTGGGAAGCATCATAACCGACGCACCAAGCGCCGCAAGAACAATCAAAATGACACCTGTTTTACGCCATTTAGTTTGTAAAATCCAATAGACTATCTTTTCCATTGCACCGTACTTTCATAGATATCGGAGATCATTCGTGCAAGCCTGTCACGCAGATAGACAAGCGGTCTCATGATTTTCCGCAACAGACTCAGTTTCGGTACTGCATCGATACTGCAACTGTTACCTTCGTCAGGCGTATGGTGAATATTTTTAATCATCTTCCTGGCTAAAAACGGGGCAAAAACGTATGCGACAAAAAGTGAAACGGCAAGTCCCACGGGAACATTGAGCGGAATCGGCTTCATGAACTGCCCCATCATCCCCCCGACAAACGCCATCGGAATCATCGTCAGCATAATCGCAATCGTCGCGATATTGGTCGACGGACCGATCTCATCTGTCGCTTCGATGATCAATTCGTCATAATCCTGCTCTTTCGCTTTTTCAAGATGCATATGTCGGTGAATATTCTCAATGACAATGATCGCATCGTCAACGATCAAGCCCAGCGAGAGCAAAAATGCAAACAGGGTAATCCTATTGATCGTCTGTCCGCTCATATATGCAATAAAAAGCGTCATTGCAAGTATCATTGGAACAGCGATTGTTACCACCAGCGATTCCCGCCACCCCAAAAACGGAATCAAAATAAACGCAATAATCAAAATGGTGATTACCAGGTGATGTACCAGTTCATTGACCGCTTCATTTGCCCGTACACCGTAGTTTCTGGTAACAATATAACCTACCCCGTTCTTGTTAAGTTCCTCTTTGGCTTCTCTGATCTTTTCGATCACCTTTTCGGCAATCGTCACCGCATTGGTTCCTTTAAGCTTTGCGACCGTCATCGTGATCTGATCTCCGGCATCCCGGAAGGGACCGAACATCTCAGCCCGTTTTTTCTCCTCCTCTCCCTCTTTCGCGACGGCTGTCTCATTCACTTCTCTGTAAGAGATCAGCACTTTCTGGAAGTTTTGAATATCATAGCTGTAATTGATATCCGCAATATCTTTGAGATAGATCGGCGAACCGCGATACTGTGCAACAATCAAACTTTTAAGATCATCGATATCTTCAATCGCATTTTTCATCCCGAAAACGATCAGGTGATTGTCATCGGTAGGGGCGTCGATTTCAGGTGCGTTTTTGGAGATCATCTTGATCGCCTGTGCGATCTGTCCCAGTGACAGATGGTACGCGGCGAGCTTGTCCAGGTTGATCATGACATTGAACTGCGGATGCTTGGCACCCTTAAGTATCGTTTTGGAGACGTTGGGAATTGCGTTGATATCTTGCTGAAGCTCACGGATTGTTTTAAAAAGCTGGATGTTGTCGATCTTTTTTGCGCCTTCCAGTTTGTAAAACGCGACCGAAAGGATCGGAATATCAATATCGATATCAAAAGGCTTGACCAGAGGGGGCAGTGTCCCTTTGGGGAGTTTATCCATATTTTGCATCACTTTATCGTAGAGTTTTAGGTTGGAAGACTCTCTGTCCTCTCCGATATAGTACTGCACATTGACCATACCGACATTGTTCATCGCCGTACCGTAAATATTCTCCACCCCCTTGATTTCACTGATTTTACGCTCCAGAGGCTTGATGATGACATTGGTGATCTCTTTCGGGGACGCTCCCGGCAGCGCGATAATCACGGAACCACCGCTGACTTCGATCTGAGGGTCCTCTTCTCTGGGCATTGTCTGAAGCGATACAAACCCGAGTATCAAAATAGACGCCCCCAAAATACTGGTCAAAGGGTTTTTCAGAAAAGCTTTGCAAAGATAACCGGCGATATTCTTTATCTTATAAGTTTTCATGATAACCTCTCTTCTGTAATTATATCATATTAACTATAAAATATTCTTATATACTTTATGCAAAATAGTACTTTGATCAAAGTATATAAAACAACTTCGAACATATACAGAAAATCTCTTTTCACACAATACCCATGAACAATACCCATGAAAAGTGGTATAATACTATCAATCTACCTATGCCGCACGGGAGAAATTATGCCGTCAAAATTACAAAATATCTGTAGCCAGCTACTTAAACCGAACGATATTGAACTCTCTGAGACAATTCGCACTGCACTCGAAAAAGAGAAGATCACTGTTGATATTTCCGACAGCTCCGCAACGATCAAAATCTTCTGTAAAAACCGACTTCCACTCTCCGACATTGTTCCGATCATGCATGATATGGGCTTTACAATTTCGGGCGAAGTCTCTTTTTTACTTCATGATCAAGAAAAAAACGACATTTTTGTCACAAAGCTCTCACTCGAAAATGTTCGCCGTACATTGCTGGAAAAGCACGCCGAACGTATCCGGGAAGTGTTGCAATACGCACTTTTGAGCGAGAAGAAAGAGAGTTGCGAACTGTTTCGACTTGCCTATTATGAAAACTTTTCTATACATATGATTCTTCTGCTTCGTACACTCAGCCATTATGAAAATCAGCTCGTTGCGGAATTTAACATTCCGAAAATCATCCGTACTCTGACAAACTATCACGCGCTTGCAAAAATGTTTTTCACCTACTTTGAGACAAAATTCGATCCCGATTTATACAACGCCAAATCAAATAGAGAAAAAGCACAGAAACAGGCAATAGACAAAATCGAAGCACTCTTCAAAGAGGTCAAAACCAGCGACGAAGACAGAATCCTCAAACTCTTTTTCAAAATTTTACAGCATATGCTACGCACCAACTACTACCTGAATAAAGAAAGTATCGCGATCAAGATCGACGTTGACGCACTTAAACCATATCTTAAGGGAGTGCAGCCGAAACTGGAAACATATGTCTATCATGAAACCTATCGCGGCACACACCTGCGTATGGATAAAGTTGCACGAGGCGGTATTCGTTACAGCAGCAGACAGGATGATTACCGCACCGAAATTAAATCTTTGATGGCAACACAGGAAGGGAAAAATGCTGTCATTATCCCAAGCGGCGCAAAAGGGGGATTTGTCATCGATATTCCCAAAAATCGTCTCTCTATACAACGATTTACAGAGTTTTACAGTGATTATATCGACGCGCTGCTCGATATGGTCGACAATATCGAAGACGACACCGTTACTCATAACCCACGCATCATCGCTTACGATGATACCGATACCTATTTTGTTGTCGCCGCGGACAGAGGTACTTCCAATATGAGTGATGTCGCAAACGAGATAGCCCAAAAACGGCATTTTTGGATCGACGATGCATTCGCCAGCGGCGGCAGTCACGGATTTCACCATAAAAAGCTGGGGATCACCGCAAAAGGAGCGTTAAAATCAGCAGAGCGTTTTTTTATTGAAAAGGGGATCAACTTTTACGAACAACCGATTACCGTTGTCGGAATCGGCTCGATGGGAGGGGATGTTTTCGGCAACGGCATGCTGGAGAGCGACAAATTCAAACTGATTGGAGCAATCAGCCATGATGAAATCTTTATCGATCCTTCTCCCGACCCCAAAACCTCATGGGAAGAACGTTATCGCCTCTTTCATACGAAAAACAACAAATGGTCCGATTACAATCCGGATAAAATCTCCAAAGGAGGCGGTGTTTTCAAGCGTTCAGACAAAGCGATCGAACTCAACACAGTACTTCAAAAACTGTTGAACACCCGAAAAAACATCGTAAACGGTGAGGAACTGGCAACCATGCTGCTAAAGTTGCCTGTCGATATGATTTACAATGGAGGGGTAGGCACCTACTTTAAGTCGTCTGAAGAGAGCAATATTGACGTCGGAGACAAAGAAAATGAATATGTCCGTATTGACGCCTGTGACATCAAAGCGTTTTGTGTTTGCGAAGGGGGTAATCTCGGTTTTACACAAAAAGCACGATACGAATATGCCAAAAACGGAGGGAAAATTCACCTGGACAGTATCGACAATGCGGCAGGAGTCAATACCAGCGATCATGAAGTCAATCTGAAAATCATTCTAAATACTCTGGTCAAAAAGGGGTTTATTACACCCGAGAAGAAAATCGAAACCCTTAAAGTACTTACCCCGCATGTCACTGGAGCGGTTTTATGGTCAAACTATTTCCAGGCACTGAGCATTGCACTCGACTACAATCGATCACGCAATGATCATACCTCCTTTATCACTGCAATCAATCTGCTCGAAAAACATCTGGACGTCTTTAAAAGACGCTACTTTGCCCTGCCTAAAGATACCGACTTTATAGAAATCACCGATACAAAAGGGGCGATTATCCGCCCCGCCCTTTCCGTACTGTTGCTCTACAGCAAAATCTTTCTCAAAAAGATTCTCAATAGTAGCGATCTTTACACGGAGAGTACTTTTTTCCATAAATATCTCTTCAAATATTTTCCCAAAGAGTTCGTTACCGTTTATGAAGATGCCGTACTGAACCATCCGTTGAAAAAAGAGATCATTTCGATGATTATCGCCAATAAAATCATCGACCACTACGGTACAACCTTCATCAGTGATTATGATGAACTTGGAGAAGAGAAGTTTTTGTTAAAAATCAAAGCCTATCTTATTACCAATCAATTGTACAACGCCAATGATGTACGATACGAAATCTATCGTAACGATTACAAAATCCCGGTACAAAAGCAGTATGCGATGCTAACGGAGATCGAAGAGAAGATTGAATACAACATTAAATGGATGTTGCGCTCCCTCAAACCCGAAGAGTTCTGCTTCGAAACGATCCTCGACTACAAAACAGCACTGACGGAAGTGATGAAACAGATCGAGATCCCAAAACGCACGCTGGTTGCCAAAAACGATTTGCTCAACGACTTTTTTTCTAAAGTCAATTACCTCAAATTCGCCACCGCAATCATCAAAATTACAAAGCAAACCGGTGCACCGTTTACGCGGTGTGCACTCCTCTTTTATCATATTCTGCAGACATTCAATATACCGCTATTGATCGAATATATTGAAAATGTAAAAACTAATACACAAAATGAAATTTTACTTCAGGAACAGTTACAAATTTTGCTGGAAAATCTGCTATACGAGTTGACTGTCACCCTTCTTGCATTTCAAAGAAGTGGCGAAAAAATTGAGACTACTTTAATGAAGTATCTCGAAGAAAAACAGTTTGATATCAAACGTTATAGATTCATGATCGACAAACTCAAAAAAAATGAAAACATACGTATTTCCGACCTCTCTGTGATCGTCAATCACTTTTTACTGATACGTACATAATGTGTTTAAGATATGGGTAAAATCATCACAAGCGGGGAGTTTTTTCTTAAAAAGAGAAAATATATAAGTTTCGTTTATAGGATTCCGAGCTATAATAACTGCGTTTAAATATAATATTATATTATATTTTTAATACTACCTATAAGGAGGACTTATGAAGCTGGGCTTTTTAGTAGACCTCGACCTTTGTATGGGTTGCAAAGGGTGTGAGGTTGCCTGTAAAGTTGAAAATGATGTACCCGTCGGTTCATGGCGACTTCGGGTTAAGTATGTAGATCAGGGAACTTTCCCGGACACTTCCAGAACGTTTACACCGCTTCGATGTAATCATTGTGAAAGTGCCCCTTGTGAAAGAATCTGCCCTGTCAGCGCTTTGCACTATATGCCTAACGGTATCGTCAATATCGATAAAGATCGCTGTATCGGTTGTGCGGGTTGTATCATGGCTTGTCCGTACGGTGCGATCTATATGGATCCTGAAACCAATACGGCAGACAAATGTACCTACTGTGCACACCGTATTGAAGGTGGTTTGATGCCGGCATGTGTCGTGGCTTGTCCGGTTGAGGCAAATATCTTCGGTGACCTTGATGATCCGATGAGCAACATCAGCCGCTACATCAGTGAAGATAAACGTGTACAGGTCAGAAAACCTGAGAAAAACACTAAACCTAAACACTTCTATGTCGGTGGCGGACAGGCACAGCTCAATCCTCTGGCGGCAAAACGTGAAGAGGGCTACAGTCTCTTTGATAATATCACGCATTTGAAACATATAGGAGGGCATCACTAATGGTCGAGCATACACCTGCAATCAATCACGCAATCGTTACCCTTGATGTTGCACTTCCAGGGATTGTCTGGGGGTGGATGATTACACTAAACCTCTGGGCAAAAAGTATCGCAACCGGTACTATTCTCGTCGGTGCCTATCTTCTGGCAAGATACGGGGCAGAAAATACGAAAGGGCTTAAAAGGCTTCTTCCAATTATTGCCTTTATCTTTTTAAATATTTTCCTGCTCTTTACGCTTCTGGACCTGCACCAACCGTTTAGAATGATCAATATCTTCATCCATCCACACTTTACTTCCGCAATTACAGTCGGTGCCTGGATGGCAACGGTATTGACCGGTATTATCGCTTTGATGTCCTATCTTGTTTTTTTCAAAAAACAGACTGACGGCATCTACGATACACTTTTGAAAGCTGCAGTCGTACTCGCTGTTCCCGTTACGCTCTATACCGCTGCAATTATGGGTGAAGCAAGTGCACGTGAACTCTGGCAAACACCTGCCGAACTGATTCAAATGGCACTTGCCGCTTTCCTTGCCGGTTCGGCAATTCTTTCATTTTTTAGTGGAAGCTGGAGCAAAGAAGCCAAGAGAGATCTCGGTATCATCCTTGCTGTTGCGGCATTTTTGTCTTTCACAATGTATATGGGTGAATACTATCTCTCCTTCAAATCTGAAGAAGCGGAAGCGACACTGGCG
>WGAE01000169.1 GCA_015489185.1 Campylobacterales bacterium | reverse complement strand
GTCGAAGTACGGCTCATCGACAAACCCGAACCGCCGCGAGCGGGGGAGTTTATCATCGGCGGGGCGAACAATCTGCTTGTCTCCGACACCCCGCCGCCGCTTGCGATGCTCTCAAAAAAGTTCGATTATATCCGGTTGGAAGGGAAGTATCTTTATATCGGCGGAGCGACGAAAAGCGGACGTATCTTTTCGTTTGTCAAAAAGCACAATATCAAAAATTTCGAGTACCTCGGCAAACTTCCGGGAACGCTCGGCGGACTGGTTTTCATGAACGCCGGGATGAAAGAGGATGAAATTTTCAATCATCTGGTCAAAATCAAAACCTCCGGAGGGTATATTGCCAAAGAGGAGATCGGTTACGGCTACCGTTTCACCGACATTGACGACATCATCTACGAAGCGGTCTTTGAAGTAGAAGAGGGATTTGACGCACAGAAGCTGGCGCTTTTTACCCGTATGCGTGCCAACCAACCTAAAGATCCCAGTCCCGGATCGGCGTTTAAAAACCCGCCCGGTGACTATGCCGGAAGGCTGATCGAAGCGGTGGGGATGAAGGGGTATCGCATCGGTGATGCGGCATTTAGTGAAATGCACGCCAACTTTCTGGTCAATCTGGGCAATGCAACCTTCGACGATGCCCTAAACCTGCTCGAAGAGGCACGTAAACGTGTACTTGATAGATTCGGCGTGCACCTGGAGTATGAAGTGCGGATTATCTGAGATACTACCTGCACATTTAATGGATTTAAAGTGTCTCCAGTTCTTTTTTCAGAATCATTTTAATGTAGGACTGATAAGGGACATCAATAGCGTTTAAGGCTTCCAGCATATCCACAGGCAGTCGGATAGAGATACTTTTCGTGGTCTTCTTCAGGTTTGGGAATTTGACTTTTTTAGCGCTTTCCAAATCAAAATAGTCGCTTGTATCGTGTGTTTCCCAAAAAATTCGCTCCTCTTCTTCGTTTTTAAATTCCGGGGTTTTTTTGAGCTTTTTCATAAATACTCCTCTCTTTTTTACTCATTGGACGGGCAGAGAATGATATTACTCTAAACCGTATTGTCTTTCATATGCATGAAAGCCATTTTTATATAGAAAAAAGTCGTGAAAAAGTCTAAAATATGATATAATTAGACTAAAGAAAGTTTAATGGCACACGCTGAATAAAAAGCGTAGTGTGCAGAAGGAGTAACTATGCAAAACGATAAACACTATATGGTCGAAATTGCCAGAGATGCGATTCGCGAAAAACTGGAGAATCGAAAAATTATCGATAAAGAGAAGCTTTTGAAGGAGCATCCGGAGCTTGCAAAAAAGGGTGCGGCGTTCGTGACGCTGGAGAAGCGTCATTCGCTGCGCGGATGTATCGGGTCGCTGATTGCGCACCGGACACTGCTGGATGATCTGATCGAAAACGCCAGATCGGCGGCGTTTCATGATCCACGTTTCCCGCCGCTTACCAAAGAGGAGTTCGAAGATCCGAATCTGACGATAGAGATTTCACTGCTGAGCGAACCCAAACCGCTGCCGTATACCGATGTAGCCGATCTCAAAAGCAAAATCCAGCCCGGACGCGACGGGGTGATTTTGAAACTGGGACACTATCAGGCAACTTATCTGCCGCAGGTGTGGGAGCAGTTGCCCAGATTTGAAGATTTTTTTGCGACACTGTGCCAGAAAGCCGGATTGCCGGGCAATTGTCTCCAGTCGCATCCTGAAATCTATATCTACCACGCTGAAAAAATAAAATAGGAAGGACTTCATGAAGCGCAGAGCGGCGGTAGCGGGTCTGTTTTACCCGCGTCGGTGTCGGGAGATCGAAGCAATGTTTGCCAAATTTAACAAATTGGTAGATAAACACTTCACCAATAAAGCGCTTTTGAAACTGAAACCGCGTGCGATCATCGTCCCTCATGCCGGGTATATTTACAGCGGTTTTACGGCAAATATCGCCTACCGCGTCGCGGCAAACAGAAAACCCAAACGTGTTATCATCATCGGTCCGAGTCATCACTACTATTTCGAGGGGATCAGCGGGGCGATGTTTGATAGCTTTGAAACCCCCTGCGGCGATATCCCCATCGATACCACCTATCTGAAAAGGATTGAAAGCGCGTTTCCCGTGAAATTCGACCCCAAAGCCCACCGCAAAGAGCACAGCACCGAAGTACAGATGCCTTTTATCAAACACTATTTTCCCGGTGCCAAAGTGGTGGAAATCGTTTACGGCAAGGTCGATCCGAGAGTACTTGCAAAACTCGTTTACGCATTGATGAGAGACAAAGAAAACCTCGTTGTCATCAGTACCGACCTGAGCCACTTCTACACCCTCGAAGATGCGAAGAAAAGAGATAATGTCTGTCTCAACGCCGTTGCCAAAAGAGACCCGACAATTTTAAAAAGAGGGTGCGAAGCGTGCGGCTTTACAGGACTACAGGCGCTTTTACTCGCGGTACAAAAAGCGGGACTTCGCACCACACTACTCGATTACAGAACCAGTGCCGACGCTACCGGAGATACCCGAAGGGTTGTCGGATATATGAGTGCGGTAGTGGAATGATGTAGCCAAAACGTGTTACAATGTGCCTTAAAAACGTTTCATGAAGGGAAGGAAAGATGCGAAAGATCAATCTTGCGACCGATCGTGTCGTTGTCGATAAAAAGGCATTGCTCGATGTGATCAATTCCGGTGAAAAGTTTGGCATCACCGTCGAGGGGGAGGTGTATCGCGCACCGTTTGATACAACGAAACTGTGGATATTTCAAGGACAAAAACCCACAGCGTCACCGCTTGCAGGCGGGAGTGGGGATGTATGGTCAGGGCTTTTCCCGGCAGGATACCGGATAGAAGAGGAGGGGGAACGACTCATTATCGACGCAAGCGGTGCGTGGAACGATATTGTCGCGCTGAACCGTGCCGGAGCACTTTATGACGATACTACCAACGAAGGGATTATGGATTTTGCCGACGAGGAACTCGAAGAGATCAACTGGCACTCGATCGAGTTCGGCATCACGGCGCGGGATATCGCCGATATTATCGAATCAAATTGTGAAGGAAGACTCTTTTGTCTGCACCGGGAAG
>WGAE01000168.1 GCA_015489185.1 Campylobacterales bacterium | reverse complement strand
TCAAGGGTCGTATTATGAATATATTGGGCTCGTTTTGGAAAATGTTGCTTCTTGTCGCAGTTCTCTCTTTTTTGGCATTTTTGATTATGTCCATGCGTCTTGAGATAGCGTTTTTCGGTATGCTTGCAATGATCGGGATCTTTATAGTCGGATGGGGCATCGGCTGGGTAGTAGTGTCTCTCATTCTATGGGTATTAAAATAATGTACTACTTGATAATTAACATAGTCAGTAATAAAATTAGAAAATATTTGCAATAAATATTTCGAAGTAAATTGGTGACCCGTAGGGGAATCGAACCCCTGTTACCGGCGTGAGAGGCCGGTGTCCTGACCGCTAGACGAACGGGCCGTGTTGGTGTGTTTGTGGTCTATTTCGGGCGTGATTATAGCCCGTTTTTACTTACACTCCTCTTTAGTTAAAAGATCGAGAGTCCGGTTTTTTCAACAAACTTTTCGAGGGCGAGGGTGCCGGCATGTGAGTTGCCGTATCTGTTGAGGGCGGGGGACCAGACGCAGATGCCCATTTTGCCGGGAACGACTGCGACGATACCCCCTCCCACACCGCTCTTTCCGGGAAGTCCGACATGAAAGGCGAACTCTCCGGAGGCGTCGTAGTGTCCGCAGGTGAGCATGACGGCGTTGATCCTGCGTGTCTGCTGGGGCGTGATGTAGGTTTTTTCGGTCAGCGGGTCGGTACCGCCATTGGCGAGGTAGAGCATGGCCCGGGCAAGTTTTTCGGTGCTCATGCTGATGGCGCAGTGTTTGAAGTAGGTCTGTACCACGGTTCTGGGGTCGTTGTCGAGGTTTTCGAAACTCTTCATGAGATTGGCGAGTGCGAGGTTTCGGTGTCCGTGCTCCATCTCGGAGGTGGATACTTCGGGATCGAAAGTGATACTCTGATCGTCGGAGATGTCACGGATAAAGCCGATGATCTTCTCGAACGCTTTGTAGTCGTCATGATAGTGAGTAATCAGGCTGTCGGTGATGACAAGCGCTCCGGCGTTGATGAAGGGATTTCGGGGGATGCCTTGTTCATATTCGAGTTGTACGAGCGAGTTGAACGGGGTTCCGGAGGGTTCGACACCGACACGTTTGTAAAGCTCCCTGCTGTAGATATCAAGCGCCAGGGTAAAGGTGAAAGTTTTGGAGATACTCTGAATCGAAAAGTTCGTGTCACTCTGCCCGACGTTGTAACGCTCCCCTTCCGCCGTGACAATCGAAAAGGCAAACTGTTTCGGATCAACGCTGGAGAGTGCGGGAATATAGTCTGCCACTTTACCGCGCCCGATTTCGGGTTTGATCTCTTCATGTATCTCTTCGAGTATCGCCTGATAGTCCATATCCGCTCCTTTCGTATATAGCTCCCCTGCTGTCCGTGATTATACACAATTTTCGCAAAACTCCGATATTTCTCTAAAAAGGTCTTTCATGACGTACAACTGCCAAAACTGTGGCGCGCCGATCGAGGGAATCGTCTGTCCGTACTGCGGTACCAGAAACGCGATCGATCTGAAAAAAGCTTTCGATGTTTATGAAAACCCAAATCGCGTCTGTCCCAACTGCGATGTACTACTGCAGACACACCTCATCGACGAAAACAGGCGTCTTTATATCGAACAGTGTCGTCACTGCAAGGGGATATTTCTCGATTTCGGGGAGTTGGAAGAGATTATGGAGCGAGAGATCAGAAAAACGGAGCGGTATGATCTGAAACGTCTTCATGAAGTACAAAATAACCCACTTATACGTGAAAGAGAGGTGCGTTACAAAAAGTGTCCCGAGTGCAGGAAGGTGATGCTGCGTATCAACTACAAAGGCAGAAGCGGGGTGATTATCGACCGTTGCAAAGAGCACGGCTACTGGCTCGACGGCGGGGAGTTGCGGCAAATGATGGAGTGGGCGAAACTGGAAGGGATCCACGATTTCACGCCGGTCACACAAAGGAGCGATCTTTCGTTACGAACAGCGCCGCCCAAACACATAGAAAATCGTTACAAGAAAGAAACGGTATCGGAAGTCGATCCGATTCTTTCTTTTTTTCGCAAACTTTACGGTTTCTGATCAGCGGCTCTTAATTGCGTCGATGACGGTAAAGCGGTCTGATTTATTGAAAGTATGCACCGCCACGAGATCATCGGCAAAATCGGCACGAATATATTGTGCCGGTCGCTCTTTGTACGTAGTTTCATTCAAAACAAGCACCTCGTTGAAAACCATTCCTCTGCCGTAGATACCGCTGCAATCCTGGGCGGGACGGAAGATACGACCGTTATGTTCAATAAGCTGTCCGGCAGGTCGCGCCCGAGTAACATCGGTAATGACCGGATTTTCGGGATGGGGTATCCACGCATCGGTGCGAAAATCGTCACAGTAGTAGAGTGAAAGGGTATCGTTGAGTGAAAATCCCTCTTTATCCGCCTGGCTGACAAACATCCACCATTTACCGTCGTGTGCAAAGAGTGTGGCATCGACGGCTTTGGTGTTTGATAACATCGTGCGTAGCTTTTTCCAGCGGTACGGGAAATCTTCCGCTTCATAAAGGTCAACCGTGCGGTTTTCGTGGGTTTCAGGTACCATATACCACGTTCCGTCCACTTTGAAAATGTTCGGATAAGAAAGGTGATACTCTTTTCGCAAAATCTCTTTGGGGTTGACGAAAGTTTGCTGTTTTTCATCATACTCAGCAACCAGCAGGTACCCTTTGAGGGTTTTATAATCCAGCTCTTCATAAAAAAGATAACTCTTCCCTCCCTCATCCACGATGAAAGGATCCGCCTGAAAGTAATCGATCGAGGGGAGCGGCAACCGTTTGTAGCTTCCAAAATCCGGATTGCTTTTTCCGTTACGGTTTTCGGCAAAGAGGATGATCCACCGATCCATCGGGAAAAACCGGCGTACCGTAAACTTGAGATATTTTATGCCAAGGCGAAGGGCGGCACGCACCATCCGCAGATTTGTCGGCGCTTTTTTCGCCAGGTCATCCGCAAAGTGAAAGCGGGGATCGAAAAACTTTTTCGGATACACTTCAGAAAATGAAAAACGGTCGTTGAAAAAGGTTTTCGCAGGCTTATCCGCGAAGTACGCTTCTTTCTGTATCGCCAGTTTGGCAAGGTTTTGTACGACCAGCATATGGGCACGCCACATCATCTGTTCGTAGTTTTTGCGCATCGATTTTTGATGGGTAACCGTTTTGAAACAATCCAGAATCATTCCGGCATCAAGTCCGCTTCCCATCCGCACGAGTAAAACTTCACTGACAGGAATATCTTCGATCACTTCCCAGAATCCCGGCGGTTCATGAAGTGTTTGCAACGCCCAGATACCGTATTTTGCCACCTGCAGAAATTCCGCATCGGGTTGCTTGAAACCGAAGTTTAGCAAAACATCAAGCTTCCTTTGTGCAATCTTCTCCCGATCCTCCTGAGCTACCTCGTCATAACGCTCACTCTCGACGGTTTGCAGGGTATAGAGATTTTCGTCACTGATCTGCTGTTCAAGCGATACGGGCGCTAAAAAAGGTGCGTTTTTCCCGAATACCTTTGCATCCACTGCTCTAAGCATACGATAGAGTGCAAATCTCCCGTGCTTCATGAAAGGATCGAAACTTTTTTGTTTTTTGATAAAAAGAGTGATTTCACACCACGGTTTTGCCGCCAGCTCCTCCAAAATCTCCGCCTGATACTTCGCGATCTTAAAATCGTCGATTAACACCCCGATTTTCAGTTGTTCCATGCTCTACCTCTGCTTTTTTTGCGATAACGCAATATCGTCCAAAAGTGTCGTCACTGCACGTTCCAGGCGGAAAAATGCCCGTTTCATCCCCTCTACAATCTGATCCGCACGCATACTTTCTATCGGCTCTTTGAAAGAGAGGATTTTGTCGCGATTGCCTACACGTACAACCGCATCGAGATAGACTTCGTTTTGGGAAGCGATAAATCGTGTAATCTTCACCCGAACAACCAAATCGACATCTCTGTCCGCACTCTCCCACGGATAGTGAACGATGACCGATCCGGGCAGGCTCTTTTGCAGGTCGAAAATCAGCGCGTCGGTCAAATCTTTTTGCATATCAACCGCCCAGAGTGCATTGTTCAGGTACACAACCCGGTTATTTTTTCGAAGCAATGCGACTCGTCCTTCATGAAGATACTCCGGAACCTGCAAATCTTCAACACCGATCACCCGTTCAACCCGCTGATCCGCCGTAGCGATTTGATGAGGTGCGGAGAGTACGTAGTAACGCTTCTGCGCACAGCCGCCAAACAAGAGTAATGATATTACAATCAGTAGTATCTGTTTCATCTATCTGTCTCCGAAAATAAGTGCATTGGGTTTTTTCTCCAGCTTTGTCGTAAGACGCTCCAGTGATTTTGCCGCTTTGGTCAGTTCATGAAGCGTGATGGTAATCTCTTTGCTCAGTGCCGATTTGTTACCGTTTGCCTGCAATAGTCCGTTCACCGCTTCCAGAGTACTTCGGGTCTGGTGTAAAATATCCAGCAATGCTTTGGGCGT
>WGAE01000167.1 GCA_015489185.1 Campylobacterales bacterium | reverse complement strand
ATTGATACCGATGCCGGTCAAAAGTGCCTCTTTGGTATTGAGATGACGGATGGGCACCATCAGAAATGTGCCCAGAAGTTTACCGAGCGTACCGGCGAGGTAAATCACGATTGCCAGTGCGGGTTCCCTGACAAACCCGGCAAGATCAATATGTAATCCGATCCAAAAGAAAAAAAGTACCCCGAAAAAGCTGTAACTGATCAATGCGATAAACTTCTCTACTCTCTCTCCGGCAGGTCGGATATGCATGAAGATCGGTTTAAGGACAATACCGGCAAAAAGTGCGCCGACGACCGTACCGACTTCGCTTTTTTGGGCGAATGTGCCAAAGAGAAAGAGCAAGGCAAAAGTAAGCAGGAGTAAAGAGAGAGGTTTTCGGGGCAGATAGTTTTGAAAGATTGCGGGAAAATAGCGAAACATGATCCAACTAAACAACAAAAACGAAAGAATACCGAAGACAAGTATCGTAATTTCATCACCGCTTTGCATCGCCTCCGATTTGAGACCGATCCAGACGGAGACAAAAGCGACAAGAAAGACTTCGATAATATCATCCAGTATCCCCGCACCGATGATCAACGCGCCCACTTTGGTGTTAATCATCTGAAATTTATCCAGAATCGGCACAATAACCGCTTCGGCGGTAGGCATCTGTGTCATTCCGACGACAAATGAGAGCATCAGCGGATAGTTGAACCAGAGCATCGCGGCGGTTGCCAGCAGAAACGGTACGATCGTGTTCAAAATAGTAAGCCAGACAATCGAAGTGCCGATGTGTCGCATTTTTGCGATGTCGATCTGCAGCCCGATATAAAAGAGTAAAAAGAGTACACCCAGATCGGCTAGAAACGTGAATATTGTCTCGTAGGGTGGTGATTGTAATACGGTATGCCATGGCAGATAGTGGGCTGCAATGCCGACAAAAAGCGCCGAAAGGATCATCGGAATATGCAGACGTGCCAGCAGAGTGCCGACAACCAGCGTAGCGGAAAAGATGATTGCCAGAAAAAAGAGTGTCTGTGCCAGCAGCGCTTCGTCCATAGTCTCTCCCTGGACGCATTATATCATTTTTCAGGTTTTCAGGGGATCAGAGAAGTTTTTTCAGCGTATCGCGCAGATATCCGAGTATTTCATGAATGGCGATATCATTAAGCTGTAACCCTTTGGAGGTCGGATAGTAAAAACAGTAGCAGGAGTCGCTGCGGGTTTTGAAATCGGTTGCGGCGGGGATAACCTTCATGCCGTACGCTTCGAAAAGCGGTTTTGCACGGTGCATATGCGAAGCGGAGGTGACGAGGTAGATTTTTGGATGGTCGATGCCCTGTGCGTGAAAAAGGGCGTAGGTTTCCGCTGCGTTTTGTTGGGTGTTTGCCGAGTTTTTTGTATAGTAAATCGCAAATTGTTTTCTGAGTTTACCGTCTTTTGGCGTGGTGAGATTGAGATCGAGTGTGTCGTTGAGTTCCTGTGCCGTCAGTTGTGCCGCTTCACGCTCGTTGAAGGCACCGGCATAGATGACAGGTAAATCCCGTTTTTTGGCGATCATAACCCCATACATGAAGCGTTTGAACGAGCTCTCTTCGAGGGGAAGATTGCTGCTGCCTTTGTAGTAGCCCGCTCCCAGTACCACCACACCGTCGACGTTTGCTTCCTGAAGCGGTATGTTGTAAGGTTTTTCGAGTGCCTGTACCATTTTGTTTCCGGTATAGTAGATCGAAGTCAGGTAAAAAAGGAGTGCTGCGACAAGAAAAAGGGGGCGATATTTCCTGACAAGCAGCGCCGCGACAAAAAAGAGAAAGACAAAAAGTCCGGGGGTGGTTACCAAAGACTCGATCAACTTTTGAAAATGGTATGAAAAACCGATGGAATGCTCCTTGAGAGGTAGTATTATTTGTATTATAAAATAATGAGCTTGTCATCGGATTAGAAAAGAAAACATTTTTGGATACTTAAGTTATTTAAAGTATAGCAGGCGGGTTTGCCTTGCTATTTTCGTACCAGATGTACGGGACGGTTGCGTACGTAGTTGCGGATACCTTCGGCAAGCTGGTGGACAGACATGGCATAGTAGGCGCTGTGGTTGTAGCGGGTGAGGACATAGAAGTTTTTCGCACCGTACCAGAGTTCGTCGTAATCTTTGCGGTCGAGTTTGATCAGACGTACCGGATCGTGGTAGTTCCATTTGCCGTTTTTAGGAAAAATCTGTTTGAGTCGACTGCGTTGGTAGAGACGGTTATAGCCGGTTTTGAAGAGCCTGAAACGATTGCCGGGGTAGCTGACGCGTGTAGCGACGGGTTCTCCTCTGCGCCAGCCGTTTTTGCGCAGATAGTTTGCGATACTCGCGATTGCATCATGAGGATGGAGCATACTGACCCTGCCGTCTTTGTTAAAATCGATTCCGTATGCTTCGTAGTTGCTGGGCATAAATTGTCCGAGCCCGATTGCTCCCGCAAAAGAGCCTTTGACTCTTCTGGGATCGAAGCGGTTCTCATAACATAGTTTCAGAAACTCTTCGAGTTCACTTTTGAAAAATTTGTTACGTCTGTTGGGCTCAAACGCCAGAGTCGTCAGGGTATCGAAAACGGGGAAATTGCCCGTATTTTTTCCGTAGAGGCTTTCGATGCCGATGATCGCGGCGATATATTCTTTGGGTACGCCGAATTGCCGTTCGACACGTCTGAAGATACGATCGTACCTTCGCAAAAACGCCGCGCCCTCGCGTATCCTTTTGGGAGTGACTTTCAGGCGAACATAACGGTCCCAGCTTCCGTGGACGGGATATTTGCGTTTGAGTGCGGGGGAGGGTTTGTGTTTTTTTGCGCTGAAGAAACGAAGCGGTACTTTTTGGGGTGTGACATTTTGAAAAAGTGATGTAAGCCAGGTGAAAGGGAGATTGTGTTTGAGCACCATTTTGTCGATGAACTCCCGGGTCTTTTCATAGCGGGTATAATCTTTGCCGTAGAGTGAAAGTGCAAGCAATATCAGCATCACCCAATACTTCATGAAGTCACAATCCTTTCTTT
>WGAE01000166.1 GCA_015489185.1 Campylobacterales bacterium | reverse complement strand
CACGTATTCCATCTTCAGGGTGTCTCAATCCCCTTAAATCGGGTCTTTCATGTAACGGTAACAGAGGTAAGTGAAAGAGCGTATTTTCGGGGGTTCCCGTGGAGGGTGGTTTTCTTAAAAAAAACTTTGACGTCTGAAATCACCGTTTTTTGCATTTTCAAACCCCAAAAAATGGGCATTTTAAGATTGGATTAATTATTAACCGAATCTTAAATATTCTGCTTCATGAAATGAAGCTTATAGTGTAATTATAACTTCTGTTTTATTAGATTTTGATAAAACTATTTGATGCAAACGCCCCGCGGCGCGTGTCGGGCGACACGCGGGGTTATTTTTCCAGGGCTATCTGAAGTACCTCGTCAATATGTTTGACACCGATGATTTCAAGCGACTCTTTGACGCTTTCGGGGATGTCTTCCAGGTCACGTTCGTAGTTTTTCTGCGGGATGATCGCGGTTTTGATCTTCGCTTTGTAGGCGGCGATCAGTTTCTCTTTGAGTCCGCCGATGGGCAGGACGTCGCCGACAAGGGTCAGTTCACCGGTCATCGCGACATCAGAGCGTACTTTGCGTTCCGAAAAGATCGAGGCGATTGCCGTCGCCATTGCGATACCCGCGCTTGGTCCGTCTTTTTTTGTCGCGCCTTCGGGCACGTGGATGTGCAGGTCGTAGCGTTTGTAGACCTCGTTGACCGGTGGTTCGATCTCTTCCTCTTTCTCTTTGGGGGTTTTGGGAATGAGTTCCGGATTGATTTCGAGTTTATGGGTGTCGATGAGCACTTTGACGACACTCAGCGCAATGCGCGCGGACTCTTTCATGACGTCTCCGAGACTTCCTGTCAGTTGCAGAGCGCCTTTGCCTTCGATTTTGATCGCTTCAAGCTTGAGCACATCTCCGCCCACCGCGGTCCACGCCAGTCCGTTGACGACCCCCACGCGTCCCTCTTTGGGCACCTCTTCGATCTCAAAGACCTCTTTGTCGAGGAATTTGTGCAGATTCTTGACGGTGACGCTTACTTTGGTAACGTCCGGATTTTCGAGAATCTCTTTGGCGACTTTGCGCAGTATCTGCGCGATTCTGCGTCTGAGATTTCGCACACCCGCCTCTCTGGTGTAGTTGGATATGACCAGTTCCAGCGCCCCTTTGGAGATGGAAAATTCCGCCGGTTTGAGTCCATGCTTTTTCAGCTCCTGCGGGATCAGATACTTTTTGGCGATCTGGTATTTCTCATCCGGCGTGTAGGAGCTGAGAAAGATAAACTCCATCCTGTCACGCAGCGGCGCGGGAATATAGGTGATCTCGTTCGCCGTCGCGATGAAGATCACTTTGCTCAGATCGATGTTGAAATTCAGATAGTAGTCTCTGAAGGCAATGTTTTGTTCCGGATCGAGGATTTCAAGCAGCACCGCGGTCGGATCCCCTCTGTGACTTCTGGCGACTTTGTCGATCTCATCAAGCACCATGACCGGATCCATCTCCTTGGCTTCGATGAGTCCCTGCACAATACGTCCGGGCATCGCTCCGATGTAGGTTCTTCGGTGACCTCTGAGTTCATTGACATCTTCCAGACCGCCCAGCGCGATGCGGATCAGTTTGCGTTTTAGCGCTTTGGCGATGGAGTTGGCGAGCGAGGTTTTTCCGACACCCGGAGGTCCCGCGAAACAGATGATATCGCCGCGGATGTCTTTGTCTTTGAGTCCGCGTTTCTCTTTGAGTTCTTTGACCGCAAAATACTCTTCAATACGCTCTTTGGGTTTTTTGAGCGAGTAGTGGTCTTTGTCGAGTTGGCGTTTGACTTCATGAATATCCAGCTTTTTTTTGGAGTATTTGCCAAAGGGTATCTCCAGTACCCAGTCAAGCCACCCCTGAATGAGGTTGGCATCTGCCGAGTCGGGGTGCATTCTGGCGTAGCGGTCAATCTGTTTGGAGATCTCTTTGTAGGCATCTTTGCTCATATACTTTTTCATCGCTTCGAGCTTTTTGCGATACTCTTCGATCTCCTCTTCGCGTTGTGTATCGGTGCCCAGCTCCTGCTGAATCTGCTTGAGTTGCTCTTTGAGGAAATACTCTTTGTTGACCTTTTCGATTCTGGAGTGGACTTTCGATTTGATCTCCCGCTGCAGTTTGCTTGCTTTGATCTCTTCAGTGACGTATTCGATCAGCAAAAAGAGGCGCTCTTCGAGGCTGGTTTCGGTAAAGAGTTTGTACGCCTGCTCCTTTTTGAGCTTGAGGGTGCTTGCAACCAGGTCGATAATTCGGTTGGGCTCATGGTTTTCGTCGATCGTTTTGAGCAGATCGGGTGCGAAAAGGTCGCTGGTGGTGGAGAGGGTGCGTATCTTTTCGCGCAGGATCTCCAGCGCCGCGTTGACTTTCATCTCATCGAAGGGTTCGAGTTTGATCGTATCGACGATCGCCGTCAGCGGTGTGTATCCCACGGGTTCGACGATCTTTCCTTTTTCCAGCCCCTGAAAAAGGATTTTGATGCGTCCGTCGGGGAGGGTGACTTTGCGCATAATCGTTCCGATGACACCGGCGTCGTAAATATCGTCAAAGTCGCGTTCGCCCTCGTGTCCGGGACGTGACGGAACGATCATCACAAGCGAATTGTTATCGAGTGCCATTGTCGCGGCGTCGATATTTTTTTGTTCCGTCAGAAAAACCGGCGAGATCATGAAG
>WGAE01000165.1 GCA_015489185.1 Campylobacterales bacterium | reverse complement strand
TTGCCTTATCGAGATTGGCGTTGTCCGGCCAGCTGTTGAGCGGCGCAAACCGCTGACTTCCAGTCCCCCCGCCGCCGCGACCGTCCATAATACGATAGGTTCCGGCACTGTGCCACGCCATGCGGATGAAGAGTGGCCCATAGTGACCGTAGTCGGCCGGCCACCACTCCTGCGACGTACGCATCAACTTTTTAAGATCCGCTTTCAGCGCATCATAGTCGAGTTTCCTAAATGCCTGTGCATACTCGAACTTCTCATCTTCCGGACGAAGGGCTTCGTTGTTTTGCTGCAAAATCTTCAGATTGAGCTGATTCGGCCACCATTTGCGCACCGTATCCACTCCTATCGTCGTATGTTTCAACGCTTCATCCGTGATCGGACACCCTCTCTCTTCACTGCTTCGTTCCTGTTTCATCATAACACCTCATATATTTTTTCTATGGAAAATATTTATCCATATGAAATGGTACAATAGTTAGACTTAAAAGAAAATTATTATCTTTTACAATATTTATCTATTTGCGAACTATTATTAATATTATTTTAAGAATCGGCGTGATATAGTTAAATGATATAGGGGATAAAGGGAAAAATATGGAAAAATATGAAAATCTACTACGCAATAGCAACATCAAAGTAACGCCGCAACGGCTTGCTATCGTCGAGGAGCTGGACGGGCATGTCCACATGAGCATCGAAGAGCTCTACGAAGCGATAAAAAAGAAGTTTCCTTCGATCTCACTGGCGACCGTCTACAAAAACATCAATGCCATGATGGATCAGGGGTTCATGCAGGAGGTCAAAGTACCCGGGCAAAAGTCGAAGTATGAGCTTACGAAAGCACCCCATTCGCATGTCGTCTGTGAAAACTGCGGCAAAGTGGAAGATATTGCTCTCGATTTGGAGAAGGTCACTCAAGACGCCGCCAATATGACCCGCTACGAAGTCAGAGGCAAAGCGCTGATTCTCAGTGGTATCTGTCCTGCCTGCAAAACGGCTTCTTAATTTTTAATCTCCTTAATCATCAGTTGAGGAGAGACATTTCCGCGAAATTCGTTTCGTGAAATCGTACAGACAATATCGACTTTTTCACCTGTATTCACCTTTTGACGAAAATTGAAATGAATCGACTCGAGCGTAATATTCTCTTTGGAAAGAATAATTTTTTGGTGATTTTGATTTTGTCCAATCACCTTCTCCACTTTGACGTAGGCGTCTTTGAGCAGAAAACTCGGCATCGGGTTTTCGATCCCGTACGGCTCGAACTCTTCAAGTATATCGAGCAACTCAAAATCGATCGCCGCCGGATCAATCTCTCCGAGTACCTCTTCCTCATCTCTGAATGCATCCGGATCAACATTTGCCAAAGATGCTTCCATACGCGCTCTGAAAAGTGGTAAATTTTGGGATGGAAGGCTCATTCCCGCCGCTCCTTTGTGTCCACCAAAACCACTGAGTATATCCGACTGCGCGGCGATATGCTCAAGAATATTGATCTGTCCTACACTACGTGCGCTCCCTTTCGCGACATCACCTGTGACGGAAAAAACAATCGCAGGTTTTTGAAAACGCCTGCAAAGCCTTGACGCGACAATACCGATTACCCCTTCATGCCACCCCTCTCCCCAGACGACAATAACATTCGCATCGGTATTGGCATCGGCGAGTGCCTGTGTAAACAGTTCCGATTCAATCTCTTTACGATGGTTGTTCAAATCGACGATATAGAGCAGTTTTTCCATCGCTTCCGTATCATTTTTCGCACGCAAAAGGTCATAAGAGTGCATCGCATCTTCGATACGTCCGGAGCTGTTGATCAGCGGCGCGATCAGATAGGAGATATCTTCACTGCGAAACACCGTTTTGTTGAAAAAATCGGCAATCACCCTGAATGCGGGTCGTTTTTTCATATTGAGTCGCTTCAGACCGTTTTTGACCATCGTACGGTTGATGTCACGCAGTTTCATCATATCCGCCATAATCGCAATCGCCAGAAGGTCGAGAAATTTGGAGAGATTATATTCCAGTCCCATCTCTTCTTTGATCGCGGCACACAGATACCACGCTACCTGTGCACCGCAAATTTCACTGTTAGGAAAAGGGCAACTCACCTGTTTTGGATTGACGATTGCATAGGCCTCTGGAATCTGGTCGGGAATGTTGTGATGATCCGTAATAATCAAATCGATTCCCCGTGCTTTACACACTTCTGCCGCTTCTGTCGCTGAGATTCCGTTATCGACCGTAATGATCACATCGGCGTCGAGTTTTTTGACAATTGTCGGACTGATACCGTAGCCGTCCTCAAAACGGTTGGGAATCTTTAACGCAACATCGACACCGATATCCTCAAAAAATTCGGTAATGATCACCGAAGATATCACACCGTCGGCGTCATAATCTCCCACAATCGCTATCTTTTCACCTTCATGAATCGCTTTTGCGATACGTTTTGCCGCTTTGGAAATATCCTTGAAACGCGAAGGAGAAGGGATGTGAGCAAGCTTTGTACATTTGTCACCGGCAAAACGACCGGCAAGTACTTTGTGAATATCCGCCTTTGTTAATCTTCCCGCAAGAGACATTAATCTGATTTACCCACAAGTGTCGCTTCTACAAATCCGAGTATCGCCGCATTGGGCTTTTTGAGCCTTGATGTAAATTCGGGATGAAACTGTACACCCAAAAACCACGGATGATCTTTCAGTTCCACTACCTCGATCAAGCCGTCCGATTCACCGCTGATGATCAACCCCGCTTTTTCAAACGCTTCCCGGTATGCGGGATTCGCTTCATAGCGGTGTCTGTGTCGCTCATAAATCGTCTCCGCACCGCCGTAAACCTTTCGAAGGAGCGAACCGGGTTTCGTCTGACACGGATACTCTCCCAGCCGCATCGTACCTCCAAGCGGACTGGTATGGGTACGCAACTGTTTGTGACCGCTCGCATCGATAAATTCGTCAATCAAATAGACAATTGGATTTTTACATTCGGGATCGAATTCGACCGAGTTGGCATCTTTGAGTTTCAAGACGTTTCGTGCGAATTCGATCAGCGTCAGTTGCATTCCGAGACAAATTCCCAGAAAAGGGATCTTCTTCTCTCTTGCATATTTGATCGCTTCTATCTTGCCTTCGACACCCCTTTGTCCGAAACCTCCGGCAACCAAAATACCGTCGACATCACAAAAAACACTCTCTTCACACTCTTCGGTAACCTCTTCGGAGTCGATCCATTTGAGGTTGACTTTCGTGTCCAGATGCGCCCCCACATGAATAAACGATTCCGTCAGCGATTTATAGGATTCTTTCAGTTCCAGATATTTCCCGACAAAACCGATCGTCACCTCTTTTTTGGGTGCGATTACGTTTTTGACCAGTGCATTCCACTCCTCCATATCGGGAGTCTGAAGGTCCATTTTCAGATTTTCACAAATCGGTGTCAGGATATTTTGGGATAAGAAGTTGATCGGTACTTTATAGATCGTGCGGGCATCCGCCGCTTCGATCACCGAATTTTTTTCGACACCGCAGGAGGAGGCGAGTTTGAGTTTCACCTCTTTGGGAATCGGCATCTCCGAACGGCAAATAACGATCTGCGGTGAAATACCGATGCGCCGAAGTTCCTGTACGCTGTGTTGCGTGGGCTTGGTCTTGAGTTCACCAGCGGCTTTGAGATAGGGCACAAGTGTCAGGTGCACATAAAGTGCTCTTTCACGCCCCAGATCTCCACCCAGTTCGCGAATGGCTTCCAGAAACGGCAGACTTTCGATATCACCGACCGTACCGCCTACCTCAACGATCAATATTTCATGATCTTCACCTGCTTTTAAAATACGCTCTTTAATCTCGTTAGTGATATGCGGAATGACCTGAATCGTTTTTCCCAGATAGTCTCCGCGTCGCTCTTTTTCGATGACGGCAGAATAGACCTGTCCTGTTGTGAAGTTGTTCTGTTTGGAGAGATTGATATTCAAAAAACGCTCATAGTGCCCGATATCCAGATCGGTCTCCGCACCGTCCGCGGTAACAAATACTTCCCCGTGCTCCAGCGGACTCATCGTCCCCGGATCGACATTGATATAAGGGTCGATTTTGAGCATACTGACATCTTTCCCGGCATGTTTGAGAAGTGTTGCGATACTTGCTGAAGCAATCCCTTTTCCAAGCGAACTTAATACGCCGCCTGTCACAAAAATATATTTCGTTTCTTTTTGCGTCATCGAAAAACCACCTGCTGTAAATTGATTTTATTATAGTAAAGTGCGGCTAACAGCCCTATTAAAATGAAGTCACTTCCTTAAAACTAAAATAGTTTTATCAGGTTCATCTGAAAAGAGACAAACATCATGATATTTTATCATTTTTATAGGAGACAATGATAAAATATCGGTCATTTCATAATAATACTGTACAATCGTTGCTTTCTCTTTGTGAAAACACGCTCCTTTACTTTTTTCAAAATAGACAATATCTGTAATGAGCTCTTTTTCTTCAAATCTGGCATCTATTCCTAAAAACCGGTCTTCATGATCGACATTCATACTCCCTGCGGCAACATCTTCAAAACCGTGCAAGGTATTGATATCGCAAATAAAAATACCGCCCGGATTCAGATGTGCCGCCACATCTTCCAAAAACTGTTGCAATGTTGAACGATCCATATAATTTAATACATCTGCCACTGCCGTAATGACGTCATATTTTCCGGCTACTTCATGAAGTGATATACACTCCACATCCAAACCCTTACGCCGGGAAATCGCCACCATCTCTTCACTGATATCGATCCCGCGTGCCCGATAACGCTGTGTCAGTTTTTGCAAAAATATTCCGTTACCACAACCTACATCAAGCACCGATCCGATCTTTTCCCGGAATTCATGAAGTATCTGCAGATAATCAGCGTAAAGTCTTTCATAGGCTTCGTAAAAACCGATCATCGGTTCTATTCTGGCATAGAGATCTAAATTTCTCATTTTGATCCTCTTTTTTTATTCTCTTACAATCTAAATATGCTACACTTTATCAAAATTTTGCGTAAAGGTGGTCGTGTGCCGTTCTGGGCGGAAATGTATGTTGTCTCGTTGATACTCAGTGCCGCTTTTGCGATCTACCTCACGCGCAACCCCTCTCTGCTCTATATGACGTCACAACTTGCCAGTGCACTTTTAACAAGTGCTTTTTTCTTTATCTATTACGGCCAAATTCCCTATCCCAAATCAATCGTCACACCGATCCTGATGCTTCTGTTTATCTTGTTTCAAGAAGTATGGGGCAACCGTCACCTCTACGATCTCGTTTCATTAAGACATTTCCCAAAAAAATATCACCGTTTGATGCTCTTTTGGTTGCCGTTTTTATCGGTACTCTTCATCGCGCCGGTTATCTGGATCATTGTACAGGTTTTTAAACACTACTTTTTATTTATCTAATCCTCTGACCAGAAATGAAGTTCTGTGCAACACACATCTGCCATATTTTCGAATCGCCTCAATATGGGCTTTCGTCCCGTAGCCTTTATGGTTTGAAAAACCGTATTGCGGAAACTTACGATCCATTTCGACCATATGCCTGTCTCTGCTCACTTTCGCCAAAATACTCGCAGCACTCACTTCGGAAACTTTGCTGTCGGCTTTGACGACCGCCTGTACCCCTAAAATACCGTAATTCGTATTTCCATCCATGATTGCGATCTGCGGCTGCAGCACCTCCATGATCTGCTCAATCGAACGGCTAATCGCCTGAGATAAACCGATATCGTCAATCGTCCCGTTATCCGTAAAAACAATTTCGTAACGGCTATTGCGTATAATTAGCTCAAAAAGCTCCTCTCTTTTTGCTTCGGTCAGCTTTTTTGAGTCATCCAGTCCGTCGATCGGTTCATGTAAAATCACACCCGCCACGACAAGCGGTCCGGCAAGCGCACCCCTTCCCGCTTCATCAATCCCGCATAACATTAATTTGTGTATCCCTTTTTCCCGGTTTGCTCTTTTTTTACTAAAACCCTATCTCATTCTTAATTAAAAACGCTTTTTTGACGATTCTATAGCAAAGGATTTATGAAAAACTAAAGGATTAGTATGAAATACATCAAAATTTGCAAAAAATTTTCAACGGCTCTCTTGCTGGGTGCATTACTGACAGGATGCGGAGGAAGTTCATCAGGAGGTGACAATCAAAGCAGTTCTTCCAAAAATGGAAACGGCAGCGGTTTAAGTACCGACGGAACATCTCTTGTAAGCGGACAACAGAGCAGTTCAAATTCCGTCAACGGAAATCAAAATGATAAAGACAAATCGGATATGGGATCATTTCAGACCAAAGCTCCGGCCAAAGATGTCACCAGCTCCGACAGTGCGATGTTCATCGCCGAAGGTGATCACGGTGTGGAAGTGGTCAAAATCGGTTACAACGACAGAATCGATTACGATCTTGTTTCAACCATCACCGGTATCAATGCAAGCAGAGTCTTTCTCTCTGACGACCAAACGACACTCTATGTTGAAAACAAAGAAGGGTACATCAATGTCATTGATATTCAGGATGTGAAACATCCCAGAAAAGTGAAACTGCTTACCAAAGACGCACTCCAAAGCGATACGACAACGGCAAACGGTGTGTATGAATTTAAGCCTGCCAAAGAGAACGGTCTGATCGTTTATGATATCAGCAACCCTTCACACAAAGAGCGTGTCGCCACATACAAAGAGCACCCTGTATACGACCTGGTTCTTGTTGATCGCGATACAAAAGCACTCGTTGCGACAAAAACTGAGGGAATCGCCCTTTTGGACATCAGCGATCCGCAACACATCACATTTAAAAACAGTTATCCTCTGGAGGGAGAAACAACCGGTCTCTCAGTCAACAAACTCTCCGGACTACTTTTTGTCGCCAACGGTGATCGCGGCGTCAAAGTTTTCAATCTCAACATCTTTCTGGATGAATTACGCTAACTGCAACGCCCAGTTCCAAAACGGCAGAATCTCATACTCTCTGCCGTTTTGCGCAAAACTTCTTTGTAATCCCATCGTTACAAACTGTACGTTTTTGACTCCAAATATTTCAAAAGTTTTTTCCGCTTTTTGCAACTTTTTGTAGATCAACTCTTCTGTTAAAAACGGTACAGAAAAGATTGCCGTGTCGATATCGGGAAGATAAAAATCGATCATTTCATGATAGTAGATTCTATAGCCTCGTTTATATAGTTCAAGAAAAATCATATTTTCAAAGCGGCGAATAAAATCTTTTTCAAAACTCAGGACCCCGCGAATGACGAAATCGATCATATAGAGTTTTTTCTGGGTACTTTTCTGCCCAAACTTTTCTACCGTAAATATCACCTCTTCATTTTGCAGTCTTTGGGTATAGGCATAAAATTTATCTTTGGAGATACGATGCTGTTTTTTTACCAGATTAAACATCGCGTAGGTGGAGACCAGTGTACTTTGACGCAAGGCAAAGGTTTTGAGTATCTCAAGCTCTACGGGAGTGCGATAATAGTTTGCAAGCAGTTGTTGAAATGTCTGTACAAAAGCGGGCTTTGGAACCTGAAACATCTGCGGAAACGTACCGACATTGGCAAACTGTCCAAAAAGTGTTTCTACATCATCGATACGCCGGTTAAATGCGATAAACTCTTCGAAATCGGGCGGATAGAGGTGAACCTCTTCAAAATCTCGCAGATGAAAATCCTTTTGACTGGTCGTAATGATGATCTCTTTGACAGGCGGTAGCGGAAACGCAAAGTCGAGATTTTCCAGCACAAGCAGTTCGATTTCAGGATGTGTTTTAAGAAAATTTTGCAGATGTGCCGCAATCGACGCATCAATTCGTAAATCGGAAAAATCGATATAGAGAAACCGCTCCTTCTTTCTACGCGAAAGCAAATCGAGAATCAGATAGGTCTTGCCGCTGTGGCGCGGTCCCTTGAGAATGATCTTCCCCCCGTCCAGACTCACTTTTCGTACGGTAAAAGCGATCTTCCTGACATCTTCTCCGTACAGTATCTCAAGTCTGTTCATGAAGGATATCCTTTAACGCCCTTTAATTTTTTTTAAATACTTCTTTTAGTATAATCGCGCACTTTTATCGGAGGGGATTATTTGATCAATCTAAGAAATTATACAGCGCAAAACATAAAAAACGATCTGCTTTCGGGGATGGTCGTCGCAGTCGCACTGATCCCCGAAGCGATCGCATTCAGTTTCATCGCCGGTGTCAGTCCGATCGTCGGACTCTACGCCGCTTTTATCATAGGACTGGTCACTTCACTGCTGGGAGGAAAACCGGGTATGATCAGCGGTGCCACGGGTGCCGTCGCCGTCGTCTTTGTCGGCTTGGGTGTTGCGGTGGCGCAAATGTATCCGAACCTTTCCGGAGAAGAACTTTCCGTAATGACCCTGCACTACATTTTCATCACGACAATTTTTGCCGGACTTTTTCAAATTCTTGTCGGCACTTTGAAGCTTGGGAAGTTCATTCGCCTCGTCCCGCAACCTGCTATGTTCGGATTTGTCAACGGTCTTGCCATTGTTATTGCGATGGCGCAGCTAAAGTTTTTCAAACCAAGCGACTATGATCAGCTCGATTCGGCGAAAGAGGTGCTGCTCCATTCACTTCATGAAAACTACTGGATGTATGCTCTGGTCATTTTGACAATGGCGATCATGTACTTTCTGCCCAAATGGACCAAAGCGGTACCGGCAGGACTTGTCGCGATCGTCACTTTGACTGCACTGGTCTATTTTCTGGGTATCGATACCAAAACGGTTTCCGATCTGGCGGATATTCATGGCAATTTTCCTCATTTTGTGATGCCCGATCTCTCGTTGTTAACACCACAGAGCCTCAAAATCATTATTCCTTATGCCGTTTTGATCGGCCTTGTCGGATTGATCGAATCGCTACTGACTCTCTCCGTACTCGATGAGATGAGTGGTACACGCGGAAGCGGCAATAAAGAGTGTATCGCACAGGGGTGCGGAAATATTGCCAGCGGCTGTTTTGGAGGTATGGCCGGATGTGCGATGATCGGACAAAGTATCATCAACTTTAGTTCAGGCGGCCTTGGAAGACTCTCCTCTTTTACCGCCGCGATACTCTTGATATTGTTTGTCGTCAGTCTGAGTGACTTAATCGGAATCATTCCGGTTGCGGTGCTTGTGGGAATTATGTTCATGGTGAGTATCGGAACATTTGAGTTTAGTTCCGTCAGCCGTATCCGATATATGCCTAAAGCGGATGCGTTTGTTTTGATTATGGTGACGATCGTAACGATCATGTTCGATCTGGCAATCGCCGTGATCGCGGGAATCATTATCTCTGCACTTGTATTTGCCTGGCAACATGCTAAAATATACGCCCGTACAAAAATCGAAAGTGACGGTACGAAAGTTTATGAACTGGAGGGACCTCTCTTTTTTGGTTCCGTCACCTCATTTTACGAACAGTTTGATGTCCAGAACGACCCGGATCGTGTCGTGATCGACTTTAAAAATACACGCGTTATGGATATCTCCGGTGTGGAGGCGATCGATGCCATCACCAAAAAATATAAAAAAGCAGGAAAAGATCTTTTGCTCAGACACCTGAGCAAAGAGTGCAAAACTCTGCTCAAAGATGCCGGACCTTACTGCACCTATGCAGAAGATGATCCGGACTATAAAATCGCATATAACTATTAACTCATTTGTATAAAGAAGGAGACTCAATGACACCTGTTGAAGATGTACGCAAAGAGATGAAAAAATACGAAACTTACAGAAACGCATTTTACGAACTGTTCGACCGAAAAATCCCCAAAAAGGAAAACGGTCTGTTTGACTTCGAAAATGCGCCCACACTGGATGCGAAAGAGGTTTACGATCTCTTTTTCAAACTCGACTATCAGGCACGAAAACTGCGTGGGCTTCTTATCGAGGCACGAGATATCAAAGTCGGATAATTGGCTCATATTACCCTCAGCAAAAGTGCTTTTTTTCACAATCTGGCACTATTGTCAAAAAAACTCGGCGGCATTGAAAAACTTGCCGTAGTACTCAAAGATAACGCATACGGACACGGACTCGCCGAGATGTCCAGGCTTTGTGCCGACTACGGCATCCAAAAAGCCGTGGTGCGCACCTGCAAAGAGGCGCACTCCCTGAAAAGTTTTTTTCAAAAGATCATTGTTCTGGCTCCGGAACAAACCGAAAATCTCCACCCCACTTTTTCGCTGACAATCAATACCCTCTCCCAAATCGCGACACTGCCGCCAAATACCGATGTCGAACTCAAAGTCGATACAGGAATGCATCGAAACGGTATCAAACCGCAGGAACTTCATGAAGCATTCAAACTTTTGACCACCCGAAAACTCAGGCTCCATGGAGTCATGACCCATTTTCGCAGTGCGGATGAACTAAGCAGTGATCTTTTCTGGCAACTGCAAATTTGGAAAGAAGTTAAACAAACGGTATATCGTCTCTGCAAACAATATAAACTTACTTTGCCGCTTTTTCACAGCGCCAACAGTGCGGCAACCCTGCGGTTACACACCTATGACGACGATTTCGCCCGTTGCGGCCTGGCAGCATACGGATATCATGAAATGGACCCTGTTTTCGGTAATTTCGATCTTAAACCCGTACTGAAACTTTACGCGGACCGCATCACGACAACGACACTGGAGAAAGGGGCACGAATCGGTTACGGCGGAACTTTTACCGCTCCGGATTCTATGCAGGTTTCAACCTATGATATCGGTTATGGAGACGGTTTTTTACGCTATGACGGACAAGGTATTTTCAAAATCGGAGGCAAACAGGTACTGGGACGTATCTCTATGGACAGTCTCTCATTGGAAGGAGATGCGCAAAGTGTATGTATTTTGGAGAATGCAAAAGAGATAGCCCGCTTTTTCGGGACTATCTCGTATGATGTACTGGTGAAATTAAATCCGAATATTAAAAGAGTCGTTATACCTTAGGTAACGGCGCATTGTGTTCTGTCTCACCGAAATATCCCATAATACCGTTGCTCAGATGCACGATATTGGTATAGCCCATATTTCTGAGAATGTACATCACCTGTCCCGTTCTGCTGCCTGTTCTGCAATAAAGTACGACCGGTTTGTCTTTCAACTCATCAAATACGTGCAGTTTTTGATTCATTTCCGAAGTCGGCAACAAAATATCCGCACCTTTGATACTTTGGTCTGTAAACTCGAACACTTCCCGCACATCCATCAAGACAAAATCGATTTTTCCCTCTTCTCTGGCTTTTAGCAGCGTTTGCAACTCCTGGGAACTCATCTCCTGGTTTTGCAACATTTTTTCGAGTTCTTCTTTGGTATATTCCATATATTCCTCACTATATCATTTTTTAAATGGGGATATTAGCATAAAAATTATAGAATAGCAATATGTATTTTTATCATTTTGACGAATTTAAAACTGATATAGATCGTTTCGTGACACAAATGGGAGATTACCGGCCGGATATTATTCTTGCCATTGCGCGCGGCGGTGTTACTTTTGGACACTTTTTGTCAGAAAAATTAAACCTCAGAGAGCTTTATACTTTAAATTCGATTCATTATGATGATACAATCAAACGCGAGGATATTCGTCTTTTCAACATACCGGAAATCGCACCCGACAAAGATGTCCTGATTGTTGATGACATCGTCGACAGCGGTGATACGATGCTTGAAGTTCGCACTCGTTTATCTCAGTGCTACCCTTCATGCCGTTTAAAAACAGGTGCACTTTTTTATAAGAAAGAGGCGAAGTTTCAGCCCGACTATAAACTTAATGCTACCAACGAATGGATACATTTTTTTTGGAACTATACATAAAACACACGATGACTTGGAAAGGGGAACAGTGAAACTGACAGTATACCACGTAGATGCCTTTGCGGATGAGGTATTTAAGGGAAATCCTGCACGTGTTTGCCCGCTAGAATCATGGCTGGACGATATTACTATGCAAAAAATAGCCTCTGAATACAATGTATCCGAAACCGCTTTTTTCGTCAGGGACGATGCACCAAATACATACCATATACGCTGGTTTTCCCCTACCGAAGAGGTAGAACTGTGCGGGCATGCAACACTCGCAACCGCATTCATCATCTGTGAGCATATCGATGCAAATGCACGTGAACTGACATTTCACTCCAAAGGCGGTATCCTGAAGGTACGAAAAGAGGAACAGCACTATACACTCATACTCGATGCCAAAATGCCGGTACGCGATATCGAATATATCACGCTTTTCAACGCAACAATCGGTGAAGAGCCGATTCAGGTCTACAAAGGGCTGGATTATATTCTCATCTACGACAACGAAACGACGATTCGAAATATCAAACCGAGATTCGACGCCCTCAAAAGCCTCGATTTACGCGGTATCTGTATCACCGCAAAAGGCGATGAGAAAGATTTCGTCTACCGCTTTTTTGCACCGAAGCTGGGAATTAATGAAGACTACATTACCGGTTCGGCTTGCACCTCTCTCGCACCGCTATGGGCACAGATTTTAGGTAAAAAAGAGCTGCACTCCGCACAACTCTCCGAGCGTGGCAGCGATATTGTCTGTAGCCTGGATGAAAATGATTCCAAAGTTGCCGTCAGCGGACAATGTGTCCTCTTTTCTAAAGGGGAAATCTATCTACCTTGAGAGATACTTCTCTTCATCCAGCAATACTTTGTAAATCTTGACAAATGAAATAAAAAATGTCGTGATCGCGGGACCGATAATCACACCCCAGAATCCAAATGTCGTCAAACCGGCAATAATCGCAAAAAAGATAATCAGTGGATTGATTTTTGAAGTGGAATCTACCATCATATGGGTAATTTCACTGATAATCACCGGCTTAATAAACGTATCCGCAATCACAGAGATAACGAGCACCGAATAGATCCCGATAATCCACGCACCTGTATGATCACCGATGGAATATTGATACAAACTCAGCGGCACCCACATCAATGCGCCTCCAATGACGGGAATCAACGATGCAAAACCGTATAAAATACCAAACAACAATGCATTGTAACCGTAAACCGCGGCAATGATTGCAAATAACGCTCCTTCAAAAATAGCCGTCACCAGTGTCGAATAAAACACGATGTTCATGACATTAGATATTTCCTGAAAGAAAGCGCTGTTTTCATCAAACGGCAAAATTCCCTTCAAAAATCGCACCAGTTCTTTACCGTAATAATTAGCAAAAAAGTAAAAAATCAAAATCATCACCATATCTTTGAAAAAGTCGGCACTGTTTTTCAGAATAATGGTCATATATTCAACAACACTTTTAGTGATCTGCTGCGCGTCGATACTATCCAGAAACGCCTGGATTTGGGGTTTCATGGCACCAAAAAAATCAGGAATTTTTAAATGGTTTTTGACATTAACCATTTTATCAATGATCGACGCATCAAAATGTTGCATAATAATCGAGAGTGAATGCAACGCATAGACCACCGGAGCAAAAAAGAGCAGCCCCAAAGTCAACGTCAACACGATCGATTTGGTCATTTTATGTTTAAATTTCTGATCGAGATAGAGATTGAGTTTGCTTGTTCCCAGTGCAAGCAACGAGGCAATAAAAAGCGGCATCCAAAAAGGACGATACAGATACCAAACCCAGTAAAGCACAAAGAGAAAAAGCCCGAATAAAAAATATCTTCTATTCATATCACCCCTGATCAAACAGTGTCGGTTTTGTACCCGGTGTCAAGCGGAACATCTCATACGTTTTCGGTGTTGCAACTCTTCCTCTTGCCGTTTTTTCGATAAATCCGTTCGCAATCAGATAAGGTTCGATCACATCTTCGATTGTGCCTTCATCTTCACTGAGTGTTGCGGCAATGGTACCCAGCCCCAGCGGTCTGCCTTTGGCTTCGATCAAAAGTTCCAGAAAACGCAGATCCATCTCGTCAAATCCGCGTTCATCAACACCAAGTGCATCAAGCGCTTCACGCGCACGAAAGAGTGAAATCTCCTTTTCATCGGCAACCTCGGCAAAATCGCGAATACGCTTCAACAGACGCAATGCGATACGCGGCGTACCTCTGCTGCGTCCCGCGATCTCTCTGCAGGCATCATCCTGTGCCAGACACTCCAGTTTCAGTGAAGCCTTTTTGATAATCTGCGCCAACTCTTCAGTCGAATAAAATTGCATGCGAAAATGCATCCCAAATCGATCTCGAAGCGGAGAGGAGATCATGCCCGCACGTGTTGTCGCACCGATAAGCGTAAAACGCGGTAAATCAAGCTTGATGGTCTGCGCCGCCGGACCGCTGCCGATGATGATATCGAGCCTGAAGTCTTCCATCGCCGGATAGAGTATCTC
Source organism: Campylobacterales bacterium (assembly GCA_015489185.1). Lineage (GTDB taxonomy): Bacteria > Campylobacterota > Campylobacteria > Campylobacterales > QNZT01 > QNZT01. The sequence goes on along the minus strand of WGAE01000165.1, from coordinate 7,797 downwards.
TTCGATTGCGGGAGAGAGGCGGTGAATCTCGTCGATAAACAAGATATCCCCCTCCTCCAGATTTGTCAATATCGCCGCCAGATCACCGCTCTTTTCAATCATCGGTGCAGCTGTGGTTTTGATATTGGTCTGCATTTCATTGGCGATAATATTGGCAAGTGTGGTTTTCCCTAGCCCCGGGGGACCGAAGAAGAGGACATGATCAAGTGCTTCATGACGTTTTTGCGCCGCTTTGATAAAAACCTGCAGATTTTTCTTGATTTTCTCCTGCCCGACATACTCCTCCCAGCCGGAGGGTCTGAGGGTTACTTCATATTCATTTTCGAAATTGAGTTTTTCGACTTCAACAATACGTTCCATCAGTATGTATGCTCTTTATCGGGAAATTGTCTGTTTTTGACTTCATGAACATAACGCTCCAGCGCCTCTTTAACCAACCCTGCACCGTCAAGGTACTGTTTAACGAACTTGGGGCGAAAATCTTCAAAAAAACCGAACATATCGCTCCATACCAAAACCTGTCCGTCTGTTTCTACTCCCGCCCCGATACCGATTGTCGGGATGGAAATCGCTTCGGTAACCGCTTTGGCAGCTTCACTTTTGACGCCCTCTACCACTAAAGCAAACGCGCCTGCTTCCTCAATCGCTTTGGCATCTTCAACCAGCTTTCGGATATTGTCAGCACCTTTGCCCTTAACTTTATAACCGCCTTCACTTCGCACAAATTGGGGCATCAAACCGATATGCCCTACCACCGCAATCGAATTTTCGGTCAAACGGCGTATAATTTTCGCACGCTCTTTGCCGCCTTCGATCTTCACCGCCTGTGCATCCGTTTCACGGTAGACTCTGGTCGCATTTGCCAATGCTTGTTTTGGGGTGGTATATGAACCAAACGGCATATCGAAAACAACCAAAGCATGTTTCGCACCGTTACATACCGCTTTGGTGTGATAAAGCATCATCTCCATAGTTGCCGACAGGGTATCGGGATTACCTCCGAAACTCATATTCAGACTATCCCCGACCAGAATCATCTCTACCTTACCGTCAAAAAGCTTGGCAAAAAGCGCGTCATAGGCCGTAATCATCGTGATTGGTTCATTTGATTTCATCTGCCGTATCGTCGAAACAGTGATCTTTTTGGGTGTCGACGCTGTATGAATACTCATCCTCTCCCCTCATGGTTATTGATACGATTTTATCCAAAATCGATTTTAAATGCAATTTTTATCCCAAAATGAAATATTTGAATACGCCTGAAAGCGTTAGAAGTATGCACAAGCCGGTTAAATATCTTTTGTTATAATGTCATTATCAACTAAAACGGAGTGATTGTTTGAAAAAGCTTGTCGCATATATTACCACCGGTTTTCCGGACCTGAACTTTACCGAAGATGCAGCCCTGGCACTGAAAGAGGCGGGGGTTGATACACTGGAACTGGGTGTTCCCTTTTCAGATCCGGTTGCTGACGGTCCTGTCATTGAGCAAGCCAACTTATACGCCTTGCAACACGGCTTTAAAATGCAGGATCTACTGGATGTCTCACAAACAATTGCACAACAGATCGATACCCTCTGGATGGGCTACTTTAACCCGTTTTATCACAGAGGTATCGAGCGCATCACATCTGAAGCAAAAGAGCGCAATATCAGCGGTTTTATTATCCCTGACCTGCCCTGTGAAGAGGCAAAACCTTATAAACCCATCTTTGAACAAAACGACCTCGCTCTGATCGATTTTGTCGCGCCGACCGACTCAAAAGAACGTATCGCCACAATCGCTTCAGATGCAAGAAAATTTATCTACCTGGTTGCATATGCAGGTATTACCGGTGCTGCAAAAAGTGAAGATCTTCATGAAGTTATCGACAATATACGCGCCGCAACAGATACCGACATCTATATCGGCTTTGGGGTCAATGAAAAAACCGCCAAAGAGAAAGCAAAAAACGTTGACGGTGTGATCGTTGGAAGCGCTTTTGTCTCTGTTCTGCTCAACGATAACCTCACGGGTTCACAAAAAATATCGGCACTTCAACAAATGGCAAAAAATATCAAGGAAGCAATCAACAGTTAAGTAAAATCCCCGATTTGCCGATAATAGCATCAGAAAAAACGTCAATCGGGGTGCTATGAAACTCAACGATCTGCTTACCGGCAGTTTGCAATTCGACGCGGACGACGCTTTGCGAAAGTACCGTTATCAGCTTATCAATTCGATGTTACTGCTTGGAGCGGCAGTATCGTTTGCGGCATGCGGCATGCGTTTTATGCTTGGCAATTATGCGGTAGGCAGTATCGACCTCTTTTTGTTTGTCTCATTTGCAACCGGCTGGTGGCTCCTTCGAAAAAACAATCGCCTTTTTGAACTGATCTCTTTGATACAGCTGACACTCTCGTTTGTCATTTTTGTTATTTTGATGCTCTTGATGGGTGATAACCAAACAAAACTGCTCTGGTTTTCCCTGCTGATTACCGTCACCTATATGATCAAAGGTATACGAGGTGGATTTACGGTATATGCCGCCGTGATCATCACACTTACAACGTTCTATGTTCTCGGTCAAGTTTTTCCACAAAGCAAACAGTATGCGGATATTCATCTATCGCTTTCCGAAGTCATTATGGCGATGCTTTTTTACAGTGCCATTGCGCTTTTTAACCATTTTGGAATCGTTTCTCAATACAAAAGCACTACAAAAATCAAGCGCCAGCAAAAACAACTCTACAGACAGATTCGCACCTCTTCCCTGACCGAACTTCCCAACATGCTTTCTCTGAAAGAAGAGATTCAACATATAGACAAATCAAAATCGGCAATCGTTACACTGCTTATCGATGATTATGCAATTTTAGCAGAAGAGTTCGGTTTTGACTATGCACAAAAAATCGTTGTTAAAAGTGCAGAAATTCTTGAAAGTTTTACACACAAAGATATTCGACTGTTTCACGTCGCACCCTATCAATTCTCTTTTCTCCTTTCGAACCACACCCAAAACGAAACATTAACGTTTGCGGCAAAAATACGAGACTATTTTGAAAAAAACTATCTGCACATTGACCACATTGAACTTCCAATCTCCTTCTCAATCGGTATTGCCTGTGGTGATGAATCTCTGATGACCCATGCGGATACGGCACTCTACGAAGCACAAAGAGAGGGGATCAATACCTGCAAACTCTTTCAGGATGACCCGAAGCGTACCCTCGAACAAAAAAACAATATCTACTGGAACCATAAAATTAAAGAGATCATCAACGATCACAAACTTGAAGTCCATTATCAACCGATCATCAACAACAAAACCGGTGCGATCGAAAAGTACGAAGCGCTGGTTCGCGCCGTTGATAACGGAAAAATCGTACCTCCTTTTCAATTTCTTCAGGCGGCAAAAACACGCGGTATGCTTCCTACAATTACACGTTTTGTGATTGAAGAGAGTTTTCGAAAATTTCAACACAATACACTGGAATTTAGTATTAATATTACAGAAGAAGATTTGCAACAAAACTATCTGGTAAATTTTTTACAAGAGCAGTGTGCTCGCTATAACATTGCTCCCCGCCGCGTCTTTCTGGAAGTACTTGAAAATATTACTTCCACACAAGCCAAAACGGTACAAAGTCAGTTCGAGCACCTCAGGGAACTTGGTTTTGGCATTGCAATCGACGACTTCGGTGCCGAAGCTTCCAACCTCAGCCGTCTTCTGACATACAATGCGGATATTATCAAAATAGACGGCATGTTTATCAAAAATCTAGATACCGATAAAAACAGTATCAAAATTGTAGAAACGATCGTCTCCCTGGCAGATAAACTCGGTGCAAAGACAGTCGCGGAATTTGTACACAATGAAACTATCTATCACCTTGTTAAAACCCTCAATATCGATTACTCCCAGGGATATTATCTCGGAGCGCCGGATAAATCACTGCATGAACAAAAAGCGGTTATTTTTACTTAATTTTTTCTTTAGATTGCCGATATACCTATAGATGTATCCATAAGGGGTACAACAAATCCACCGCAAGGACATTTTCATGCAAAAGAAATACAGACTCGTTACCCGAAGCGATATGGACGGACTCGTATGTGCCGTGCTGTTGAAACATCTTGATATTATTGATGATATTAAATTCGTTCATCCCAAAGATATGCAAGACGGCAAAATTGAAATTACTTCCAATGATATCTGCACCAATCTCCCCTATGTACCGGAAGCACATCTGGTTTTTGACCATCATTTGAGTGAAACACTCAGAAATGATCTTCATGAAAATCATATTATCGATCCTGATGCTCCGTCTGCAGCAGAAGTGGTCTATCAGTATTACGGTGGAGAAGATGTATTTCCGGAACGTTTCAAACCGATGATGGAGGCGGCCAACAAAGCTGACAGCGCACAATTTTCCAAAGGAGATATCATCGATCCGAAGGGATGGGATCTATTGAGTTTCTTGATGGATTCACGTACGGGACTGGGCAGATTTCGTAATTTCAGAATATCCAACTATCAACTGATGATGGATCTCATCGATGCATGCAAAGATCATACGATCGATGAAATTCTTGAAATGCCCGACGTCAAAGAGAGGGTCGAACTCTATAACCGCTATCGCGAAGATTTTATCAAACAACTCAAGCGCTGTTCGACACTTCATGATAATGTCATCGTTCTTGACTTAACCAAAGAGGAGATTATCTATCCGGGGAATCGCTTCATGATCTACGCCCTTTATCCAAAAGCAAATGTCTCCATTCATAAAATCTGGGGACTAAAAAAACAAAATACTGTATTTGCGGTCGGAAAGTCGATTATCAACCGTAGCTCCAAAGCGAACATCGGTGAGATTATGTACAAATACAACGGCGGAGGACATATGGCTGCCGGCACTTGTCAGGTACCTCATGAACTAGCAGATATTGTACTCGAAGATATCATCGAGACACTTCGTGAGCCTGAACTTTGTGAAGCTTAAAAAAAGCTTGACAAAAAGATAAATTTGTGCTATATTTAGGGCGTTAGTGCCTTAAATAGCACCTGTTGTACACGTATGGGAGTGACCTGGATTTCGACAGGAGCAGGTTGGTCCTGACTGCATGTAGTCTTGGAAAGACTTAAAACTATCCGTTTTAAACATAAACGCAAACAACACAAACTATAGACCTGCGCTCGCTGTAGCGTAAGAGCCAAAAGGCCGGTCAGTTATGCGCACCACTCCCGGCTACATGGAGCGCGCATAGCTTCATAGAAACCTAAGTGTAGCTTGGGAAGCGGGGTTGCCCTGCCTCGCTTTCGACATCTTTGGGCTTGGACAGAACTAGCCGGTGGGCGAAGGGTAGGTTCTGTCGACTTTTCACTTCGCTGCTAAGCATGTAGAGGTCAGGACTGGAACCTGCTTGTGGACTGGGGTTCGATTCCCCACACTTCCACCAAAATATTTTGACTATCAACAAACGGACTTCTTTTTGATAAAATTACCTTTTTATCTACTTATCGTATCGGTTTTACTCTTTTTGACTTCTTGTAATACATCCTCGTCTAAAATCGATAAAACTACTGAAAGCATTTTTGTACCCAAACCTTTATCCTCATTCGATATCGTACTGGCGGGTTCCGTACCTGAAACCTTTGATACTGATATCGTCGAACTGGATGCATTCGAAACAACCAAAACGCGTGTTACACAACTTCATGAAGCAGGAAAAAAAGTTTTTGCCTATCTCTCGGTCGGTTCATGGGAGCCTTATCGTCCGGACAGTGCCGACTTTCCTTCCGAAATTATCGGCGAAACCTATCCCGGCTGGGAAGATGAAAAATTTCTCAACATTCAAGCAATCGACAAACTTGCGCCGATTATCCGTAAACGTTTCGATATGATCGCACAAAAGGGTTTCGACGGTATCGAAGCGGACAATATTGACAGCTATACTGAAGATGCAGATGACCAAAACGGCACAGGGTTTGCATTATCACTCTCCGATACGAAACGTTTTGTCGATTTTCTCATATCCGAGGCACACGCCAGAGGGTTGAGCATAGGACAGAAAAACGCGCCTGAACTACTTGAAGCATACGGTGTTTTGTTTGACTGGGCACTGCTTGAGGATCCCTTTTATGAAAAGTATGCCGAAATTTTTCGTCTCTATCCACAACAAAACAGAGCGGTTTTTGCAATCTCCTATACTGATCATATCGACACCGCCTATTTCAGAGAAACGATTTGCCCTGTGGCAAAAACGCTCCGTTTTACGGCGCTGCTCAAAAACAGAAATCTGGATGCGCCCAAAACCGTATGTCCGAAATAACCTACACTCTTGATCGTTCCGCAAAACGCAAACATACCTATATCACCGTCACAAAAGAGGGAGAAGTTTTAGTGAGAACCTCTCTTTTTACACCAAGAAAAAGGATCGAAGCCTTTATTGCGTCAAAATCCGCCTGGATTGAACAGACCAGAGCAAAGATACTCGACGTGCAACAGAGACGCACACAATATTACTATTTTCTTGGAGAGAAGAAAGAGCGCTGCGATCTTGATGAAAAAGCACTGGAAGCGTACTATCGCAAAAAAGCAAAAGAGATCATTCCACCGCTGGTGGAACAGTACGCCGAACAGATGCAACTCTTTCCCACAAAAGTTTCGTTTCGCAAAAACAAAAGTCGCTGGGGAAGTTGTTCCGCAAGAGATAGACTCACATTCAATATCTTTTTGATGCGAACACCTATAGAATTTATCGAGTATGTGGTTGTTCATGAACTTGCCCACATCATGCACAAAAACCACTCGCAAGACTTCTGGAAGCTGGTAGAGAGCTATCTTCCCGATTACAAAACACGCCGAAAAATCGGTAAAGAGATCGCCTATACACTCTAAGTTCTCTTTTCTCATGAGAGATTAACCATCTTTTCGGTAATTTAGTAGATATTTTTAATAGAAAAGAAAGGTTGTCACGTTGGATATTTTTCAGGCTATTATACTGGGGATCGTTGAAGGGATGACAGAATTTCTGCCGATCAGTTCGACAGGGCATATGATCGTCGTAGCAGACTGGCTGGGCATGAAACAGACCGAAGCCAATACCGCATTTGAGGTCATTATTCAACTGGCTGCAATTCTTGCCGTTGTTTTCAACTACAAAGAGAAGTTCAGACGCGATAAAATCGATCTGTGGGCAAAAGTCTTCATCGCCTTCCTGCCGATTGCGATTATCGGCTTTATCTTCAGCCATCAGGTCAAAGCGCTCTTTTCGGTTCCCGTCGTTGCGACAATGTTCATCGTAGGCGGTATTGTCTTTTTGATTCTGGAGCACTTTTACAAACCGGAACGACATACTACTACGGAAGTGGAACAGGTCTCCTTTAAACAGGCACTCTGGATCGGTATTGCACAGGTATTTGCCCTCATTCCCGGTACCAGCCGGGCCGGTTCGACGATTGTCGGGGCACTGTTGGTCGGACTTTCACGCAAAGCTGCGGCGGAATTTTCCTTTTTGCTTGCGCTCCCAGTGATGGCGGCGACCAGCGGTTACGATCTGCTCAAACATTATCAGGATTTCGAAGGCTCCAACTTCATCGCACTCGGTGCCGGTTTTATCACCGCATTTGTCGTTGCCTATCTGACAATGAAATTTTTCATCAAATTTCTTGAAAAGTTTACTTTCGTCGCTTTCGGTGTTTACCGTATTCTGTTCGGATTACTGCTATTTGCTCTGATGTAAAAGGAAATCTATGCTCGAAGAGATCATTAAATTTATCGTCGATACGGTAGCTGCCTGGGGATATGCGGGAA
>WGAE01000164.1 GCA_015489185.1 Campylobacterales bacterium | reverse complement strand
TTTGCCTGCAAGAGTCCGTTCACCGCTTCCAGAGTACTTCGGGTCTGGTGTAAAATATCCAGCAATGCTTTGGGCGTACGTTTCCAGGACGGATCGGCGGAGATTGTTTTGAAGTTTTTCGCCACGACCGCAAACTCTTTAAGGATTTTCACGCTTTGTGCGGAGTTGTCATCGACCGCTTTTTTGACACTTGCCAGTAATCCTTCAATATCAAGTGCGTTGACTTTATCCAAAATCAGAGAGAGTTTTCGGGCGATATCCAGCTCTTCACTGCGTACCGTCGGTATAATTTCACGATTGCCCATCTTTTGGATCGTACGTTGTCCCTCTTTACCGGCATAGACCAGTTCGACATATTGACTGCCGGTGATCGGATCGCTTTGGGAGATCTTCGCGCGCAATCCTTTTTGTACCGCATTTTCAAAAAAGGGTCGTGTATCTTTGGCTTTTTTGTCGTTTCTGTCCGCAAACGCGGAGGTGTCGATCAGCACTTCGATTGTCGAGATGATCTTTTTGACACTGTTGTCAAAGTCGGAGTGCATCGCGACGACACTTCCGACCTGAAAACCGAAAAATTCAACCGGTGCACCCACATCCAGCTTCGCAATCGGCTCATCCACCAGCAAAAAGTAGTGATACTGATGTTTTTTGCCGAGTCCGATCGTCTTTTTCTGCATCGCCAGTCTGTCTTTGTAGAGGAAAAAGATATGCGATATTCCCTGCTCCTTCTCATGAACAATTCGTGCGGGTGTATCAAAAGCAATACCGCCGTTGAGAATATGCGACATCGGCGCAAGATCGAGGTTAAATCCGGAGTGATTGAAAGTAAAACTGATATTGCTCATCAGCCAGAACTTTGTCTCTTTGCTGATGTAGTTCGTATAAGGGTGTTTGATAAAAACCTGAAATTCGACATAGGTACCGTCTTTGGAGAGGTGTAGCTCTTCGATCTCCCCGACTCTGATTTTACGGTAATAGACCGGGCTTCCGATATGCAGGTTGCGCGAATCGGGCGCACGCAGATGGTAGCGGTATCCGCTGTCGTCATCCCGATCGATATAGGGTTTATCCAAACCGACATAGTACTTTTTGATCTTTACATCCGGCTCTTTCTTTGCATACATTTGGATGTATGTTCCCGAAAGCAGCGTATCCAAACCGCTGACTCCACTTGCGCCCACTTCCGGTTTGACAATCCAAAATTTTGTCTTTTCGTTCAAAAAGGGTTCGGCTTCCTTGTTCATCCGCACTTTGACAATCACCCCTTCGCCCGATCTGTCCAGACGTATCTCCTTGACGACACCGACCGGCACATCTCTGTATTTGACATAACTCTGGTTTGCCTGCAAACCGCTGTTCTCTTTGAATCGAATCTCTATCTCCGGTCCAAGCTGTGAAAAGTACTGATACGCAAACCAGAGCGAAATCAGCAGCGCCATAACCGGCACAATCCAGATCGATGTCAGCAAACTCAGCTTGCTCTGTCTACTCTTTTTGGGTTCATGAATTTCCATATTTACTCCTCTTCCTCCTCTTTCCCGCGTAAAATCATACGTGTATCGAAACTATGCGCCGCGAGCATCGTAAAAATAACCATCAAAGCAAACGAAGTCGAGGCAATCCCCGGAATGATTTTGACATAGGTATAGTGTACCAGTGTCGCCAGAATCGATACGACAAAGACATCCACCATCGACCAGGGACCGATGATCTCGGTAATATAAAAAAGTTTATGTTTATCGACTTTTGAGGATGTCGTCTCCATCTTTACCGCAACAAGCAGATAGATCAACATCAAAAACTTCACAATCGGAACAAACACCGAAGCAAAAAGAATAATCAGTGCAATCGGATAACTCCCATGTTCCCAAAGCGAAATGATACCGCCGATAATTGTATTTTCCTGTGTGTGCGCAAACTGTCTGGTAATCAAAATAGGGTAAAGATTTGCAGGAATGTACAAAATCATCGCCGTAATCAAAAACGCCCAGCTTCTGGCATAGCTCTTGTGCTTTTCATGATAGACCTTATGCCGACACCTGCGACAGATCACCTCTTCACCCGTATCGATATTGACGGCATCACATATCGGACAGGCGATGAGTTTAGTATCGATTTGCAAACGTTTCATCCCACAAGTCCCACAAATCCGATAATCTGATCGCTTTGGTCAGATAGATATCGAACAAAATGAACGCAACCAGCGCCCAGAACGACACCCCGAACGAAATCTGCGCGTATCCGATCAACTTGACCAGCGCAACCAAAATGCTGATCAGAAAAATTTCGATCATGTTCCAGGGGCGAAGCATCGCCAGCGTGACCAGAAGTTTTCGAATCGTCTCTTTCCCTGTTTCCCACCGCATCAGAATCATGATAAACGTATAGATGACCACATAGAGTAGCGGTATGACGAAGATCAGAAAGCTGACGATGAGCCCGACAACAAAAAACGACTCCTTGAAAAGTGTCACAAAGACAAACGGAAGCGTCAATCCCTGCCAGATACCGTTGATTTCAATCTTCACGATCGGAAACGAACTGGCGGTCAAAAAGGTGATCAGTGTCGCGAGTGCCAGTGCTAACGCTTTCTCTTTCAGATTGTCATGGCGATGATAGAGTACATGCTCACAGACGTCACAATACGCCGTTTTTGCATCTTTGAGTCTGATTTTACGATGCGGCGTATGACACTCCGAACAGATAATAAGCTTCTCCAACGGTATCTTTTCCATAATTGTTTCATCATAACACAATAAAGATTAGTGCAAAATATAAAAAAATATTTTAAAATATTGATTACTTTGCCGATATTCACAATAATTACACTTTCCGGTGTTATAATGTGAAATTATACAAAGAAGGAACGGCGATGAAAAAAACAATCGGTTTGTTGATGCTGATGTTCACGTTGCTCGGAGCAAACGAACTCAAAACGGTCTACTCCTACCAAAATGCCGTATACAAAGCCAAAAAAGAGCATAAACTGGTGATGGTCATGATGAGTCTGCACAGTTGCCCCGTTTGTGCCTACATGAAAGATATCGTACTGGAGAGACCGGCGGTATTGCAGTATCTCAACAATCATTTTTTTGTCGTCATCAAAGATATCGAACACGATCACTACCCGAGCAGGTTTGCGACAATCGACTCACCGACATTCTTTTTCATCGACCCTGAAACACAAAAAGAGGTGATCGAAAGAAAAGTGGGCGGTTTTCGTCCCGAAGAGTTTCTGGAAATTCTCAAAGAGGCAAACCGTGACACCGACACAAACACTACCGACATCAATGCCACACAAACGGTAGAAAAAAGTGCAAATGACAACAACCGTTCTATGACTCCCTGCAACAAAATCAAACCGTGCGAGGAGAAGCCGAAAGTCGAGTTTCGCTAAACGGTGACTTGCATTTGGCTTTAAAATAGGATAAAATTCGTCTCAAAAGAAACAAGGATACAAACATGTTGAAAAAAATCATACCGGTTCTGATGATACTTCAGGCAATATTGCTTGCGGACTTTGTCAGTATCGATGCAAATGAATTAAAGCAACTTCAAAAAGCGGGTGCACCGGTCATCGACATTCGCACCCCGGGCGAGTGGCGTGAAACCGGTATCATACCGGGTGCGCACAAGATTATGTTTTTCGATGAGCGCGGCGGATACAACGTACAAAAATTTCTGGAGCAGCTTTTTACGGTTGCACCGGATAAAAGCAAACCGATCATTCTGGTTTGCCGTACGGGAAGCCGCACGAAGGTCGTCGGCGATTTTCTGGACAAGCAGATCGGATATCAACACGTCAAGGATCTCAAAGGCGGCATTATGTTCGGTTGGCACGAAAAACTGGAGAAATAATCTTTTCTCCGGTCCAATCCGATACAAATTTCCCGTAAAAACGCCGTTTAGAGGCATCAACGGCATTTAAGTAAAAATAAAGTATAATCCCCTGTTTTTAGAGTGGGGAAAGGAATAAGCCCTATTGATCAAAGCGAAAAAAAAGTACGGTCAAAATTTTCTGAAAGATATAGCCGTCAAAAAACAAATCATCCAAGCGATGCCCAACGACGACATCCAAATTGTCGAAATTGGACCTGGCTTAGGTGATTTAACGAAAGAGTTGCTGCAAAGCGGTAAGCGCGTGGCAGCTTTTGAGATTGACTTAGAGTTATGCGGTTATTTGCAAAAAACATATGAGACCGACATTACAGGCGGTCGCCTGGAGCTGATTTGCGGCGATGTACTCGAAGCCTGGCAAAACGCCGCTTTGAGAGATGAACCATATCACCTCATCGCGAATCTGCCCTACTATGTTGCGACAAATATCATCCTCAAAGCACTGGAAGATCCCAGATGCCGTACGATTTTGGTGATGATACAAAAAGAGGTAGCAGATAAGTTTGCCTCCCGTCCGGGAGAGAAGCACTTCTCCTCTTTGTCGATTTTGGCAAATAGTATTGCACACACGCAAGTGCTTTTTGATGTAGGACCAGAATGTTTCGATCCTCCTCCGAAAGTGACTTCGGCGGTGCTGAAACTGGAAAAATTCAGAGAGTATACAGATAAAACGCTTTTTGCGGACAAAGAGGAGTTGGAAGCGTTCAAAACGTTTCTCAAAGCCGCTTTCAAACAGCCGCGGAAGGTCGTGCTGAAAAATTTGCAGGATCTTTACCCCAAAGAAAGGCTCCTGGAACAGTTTGCACTGCTTGAGATTGCACAAAACGCAAGGCCACATCAACTCGAGACTTCGACATATCACCTATTGTTTAAAAATTTAAATAAATAGGGAAATATCATGGCTGACAATCAAAATAATCAAAACAATCAGACAAATACCAATACTAACGCCAAAAACGGCGGAGGACAAAATCAAAACCGGCAAAAAAACGGTAACAGAAGAGGAAACCAAAACAGAAACAACAATCAAAACCAAAACCAGAAACAAGGGCAAGGACAGTCGCGAGGCGGCAAGAAACGCAAAGGGACACCGAAATTTTCAGCCAAACTCGGAAATCAGGACTGGGAACTCGCAATCAAAGATGCGATCAAAGCCAATAAAAAAGTACGCTCCGACGCCCTGACAACCTACAACAATATCCAGGCATCCAATGCCAGCGTCAAAATCACGCCGCTGGGCGGACTGGGGGAAATCGGTGGAAACTTCATGGTAATGGAGACCAATACCTCCGCGATCATCATCGATATCGGTATGAGCTTTCCGAGTGAAGATATGCACGGTGTCGATATTCTTGTACCCGATTTCAACTATATTCGTAAAATCAAAGATAAAATCGCAGGTATCATCATCACCCACGCACATGAAGACCATATCGGTGCGGTTCCTTACTTTTTCAAACAGTTCAAATTCCCTATCTACGGTACACCGCTGCCGCTTGGGATGATCGCCAACAAATTCGACGAGCACGGACTCAAAAAAGATAAAAACTATTTCCGTCCGATCGAAAAACGCAAAATCTACAAAATCGGCGATTTCGAGATCGAATGGATCCACGTCACCCACTCCATCATCGACGCCTCTTCACTGGCAATTACCACCGAAGCGGGCACCATCATTCATACCGGTGACTTCAAAATCGACCATACTCCGATCGACGGAATGCCGACCGACCTGCACCGTTTCGCCCACTACGGAGAAAAAGGTGTGCTCCTGCTGATGAGCGATTCGACAAACTCTTACAAAGAGGGAATCACCAAAAGTGAAAGCACCGTCGGTCCTACTTTCGACCGTATCTTCAGTCAGGCAAAGGGGCGTGTTATTATGTCCACCTTCTCCTCCAACATCCACCGTGTCTACCAGGCGATCCAGCACGGTATCAAATATAACCGAAAAGTCTGTGTCATCGGTCGTTCGATGGAACGAAACCTCGACATTGCGATGGAGCTCGGATACATCAACCTTGACAGACGTATCTTTATTGATCCTCATGAAGTCAACAAATATGACGACAAAGATGTCCTGATCGTCACGACAGGAAGCCAGGGTGAAACAATGAGCGCCCTTTACCGTATGGCGACGGATGAACACCGACACGTGAAAATCAAACCGACCGATCAGATCATCATCTCCGCCAAAGCGATTCCGGGCAATGAAGCAAGCGTCTCCAGAGTACTCAACTTTTTGATCAAAGCGGGTGCGAAAGTGGCGTATCAGGACTTCAGTGAAATCCACGTCAGCGGACACGCCGCGATCGAAGAGCAGAAACTGATGCTAAGACTCGTCAAACCCAAATACTTCATGCCCGTACACGGAGAGTACAACCATATCCACCGTCACGCACAGACCGGTATTCAGTGCGGCATCAATCCGCGCAACATCTTTTTGATGAGCGACGGAGATCAGATCGAAGTGAGCCAAAGAGGTCTGCGAAAGGTAGGTACCGTCAAAGCGGGTAAAACCTACATTGACAACCAGTTAAATAAACAGATCGAAAACGATGTCGTCATCGACAGACAAAACCTTGCCGAAGCGGGTGTCGTGATGATCGTCGCGCAAATCGATCAGCAAACCAAAAAACTGATCGGCAAACCTGTCGTGCGCACTTACGGTATTGTTCCGGACAAACGTGACAAAGCCTTCTCCAAAGAGATCGAAGAGATTTTGGATCAGTATCTGATCAACGCCAAACCGGAGCAGTTCGAGGATCCGAAACTGATCGAAAACGGACTCAGACAGGTGGTACGCAAACACATCTTCAGACAGATGAAAAAGTACCCGACCATCGTACCGACAATCTTTTTGATGTAGCTGTTCATGAACTACACGAAAATAGCGCAGGAAGTCCTCAGAACCGAAGCACAAGAGCTTTTACACAGTAGCGATCTGCTCGGTGAGGAGATCAACGAAGCGGTCAAACTGATCGATGCAATCGAAGGTAAACTGATCATCACCGGTGTCGGCAAAAGCGGACTGGTAGGA
>WGAE01000163.1 GCA_015489185.1 Campylobacterales bacterium | reverse complement strand
GCAAAAAGGGGATTATGTCAAATACGGCAATACAAAGGGAAAAATCATCTCTTTGAAAAAAGAGGAGGCGATGATCGAAGCGGACGGTATGCGCCTGCGTGTACCGCTGCGGGAACTCAAACGAAGCGGCAATCCGCCCAAACCGCCCCAAAAAACCAAAACCGCCGTCCATATCGAGCGCCCCGGTCGCGCCTCGGTGCAACTCGATCTGCATGGGCTGCGCGCGGAAGAAGCGGTCGAGAAACTTGATCTCTTTCTTTCCGACGCCCTGATCGCAGGATTTGACGAAGTACTCGTCTACCACGGTATCGGGACGGGAAAACTCGCCTATGCGGTCAGAGAGTTTCTCAAACAACATCCGAAAGTGCGCTCTTTCAGCGACGCTCCGGCAAATATGGGCGGTATGGGTGCGACCGTCGTGAGGCTGTAGCGTGTATACTCCAAAACAGATCGAAAAATACAAACGCACCAAATATACCCGCGAACTCGAACGCTTTTTGAACCGTATCGTCGGATACTGCAACAAAAACGAAACGCTCGATCGTGACGATTTTCGCGATTTCGTCGATCGTATTTTTGAGCCGCTCGAATCGATCGAGAAGGTCTACCTCAACAGCACCTATCTGAACGAACTGGAGCAGTTTGTCGAAAAATGCGCCAACCTGCCCCGCAGTGAAAAGGAGGATGACGAAATTCGCAAAGAGATTCTCCACGGTGCAAACCGCCTCCAGAAGACCAGACGTAAAAAAAATCGCAATGCGGAAAAACACAAAGGGCGCATTTATGACTAGACAGAGATACCGCAGGATTGTCGCTTCATGAACACGCTGATTATGCTTTTTGCGCTGCCGATCGGAATCGTCTGGCGCTTCTACGAAAAAAAGGCGATGCGCCGTTATGAAGCGATTTTTGAAGAGTTTTATGACAAAGTGCGTCACGATGAAACTCTCGATCCCAAAGCCAAAAGAGAACTGCTTGAAGAGATGCTCTACCAAAACCGCTACAGCGTCACACACCCCAATCCCTCCTGCGTCAGAGGTGAGAAGAAGATTTTCAGCATCGGGTGGATGTTCATCGGTATCGGGACATTTTATATCGGTCTGATTCTCTATGTCCTCTGGTTTTTCTACTTTCAAAAACCGCATACGGTCACTTTCTGTATCTGATTTCGATCAACACCTTCAAACGAAAATGATGCTACCATTGCACCAAATTTTCCGATCCGTTACGATGGAGGTCATATATGCAAACCGATTCACGCCAAAGCAGACTCGCTTACTTCTTTTCACAACCGCATCAGCCCTTCTTCACCTGGGGTGTCATCAACGCGATTGTCATGATGTTGCTCTTTTTGCTTGCAATGAAAGGGGTCGTCGTTTTCCGGACACTGACACCTGCCCTCTTTCACGGTTATACACTCATTTACATCGTTTTTACCGCTTTTTTTCAAGGGTTTTTACTGACCACTTTCGTACGCTTCTCCCAAATGCCGCCGCTGGAACAGAAGATCTATACAACCAATTTTACACTCCTTTTTAGCGCAACACTTCTTTTTCTAAGCGGCATCTTTTTCTCAAAAACGGTGATGATCACGGGAATGGTACTGCTTGCAGGGAACCAGATTTATACATTCTACATTTTTTACCAAATCTACCGGGCATCTCCCTCGCCCGATAAATTTGACCAATTCTGGATCATGAGCGCTTTTTTGGCGGGAATCGTTACAAACTTCATGATGATCCTCTTGACCCTCATCGAACTCCCCCGCTTTGAAACCGCGGCGCTTCGCGCGGGGCTCTATCTTTATGTCGTTTTCGTCGCACTCAGCGTAGGACAGCGAATGATACCCTTTTTTTCACACGTGATGATCGAAAAAAACAGAAAACTCTATCGTGTGATCTTTCTGCTCTTTTTGCTTGCCATTGCGGCGGAGAGTTTTCAAGCACATAGCGGATTTCTCTTTCTGGCGATTGCGGGAATCCTGCTGGCAAAAGAGATCCATCGCTGGCGTCTTCCGTTTCGCGACGGACCGCCGATTCTGTGGATTTTACATCTGGCG
>WGAE01000162.1 GCA_015489185.1 Campylobacterales bacterium | reverse complement strand
CTTTGATAGAATATTTTTAATTAAAACTATTTAGGTTCCAGGCGGTAAATGTATAATAATTTGAAAGACAAGAGCCTTTTGTATATTGAAGACGATCCGGTAGTATTGCAAAATATTTCAAAACTTTTGCAAAACTATTTCGGACAAATCTATACTGCCGTTGACGGAGAGGAGGGGTATAGGAAGTTTTTGGAACATCAGGTCGATCTTTTGCTTGTTGACATTGAACTGCCTAAACTCAACGGAATCAATCTGATCAAAAAGATACGCAAACTTAACGCGACAATTCCGATTGTCGTGATCTCCGCCTATACCAAGACCGATTATTTGCTGGAATCGGTCGAACTGAAACTCGACAAATACATCGTCAAACCTTTTACCTCGCGTAAACTAAGAGAACTGCTCGAAAAACTCAACGAGAGTTTTATGCATAGCAACTATGTTCGTATCGCGGAGAATGTCTATGTCGATAAGACGCAGGGGGTGATAAAATCTGAAGACAAGACCCATCCGCTGACGCTCAAAGAGCTGGAGTTTCTGGATATACTTGCAAGCAAGGGGTATGTGACGTATGACGATATCAACCTGATCTGGAAAGATAATCCTCCCACTTCTTACGCGATACGCTCATTTATCAAGATTTTACGTAAAAAACTGCCTCCGAAGCTGTTGAAAAACAAACAGAGTCTGGGGTATTACATCGAGAAGCCGCTGTGAAATATAAAATCTCGCGTAAATATCTGCATCTGCTGATTGTCATTTTACCGTTGACGGTTTTACTGAGTTTCGGATTTTTGTCGTATCTGTTCCTCTCCTATATTCAGAACAACAATCACGGTCAAGAGACGGTACGATATGAAAAAATTTTTTTGGAAAGCCAAAAAACGATGCTTCGCGAACGTGTGGAGAATATGCGTGCATATATTCGCTATTATGACAAAAAACGTTCCGATCAGGTAACCGAAGAACTCAAAAACTTTGTTGTAGCGGCGGCTAAGATTTCCGACAATCTCTACCGAAACGGCAAGGGGAAAAATACGATTCTCGCCGCTTTACGCAATGTACATTTAGGAGAGAGAATCGGTGAGATTTTTGTCATGAATATGCACGGATTTATCTATCAGCATTTTGACAGGAGTCTGGAAAAACGGATGGCAAGAAATCTGCACGATTCTGAAGGCAGAGCGTTTGTTCAGGACTTCATACGTATCGTCAAGTATGAAAAAGAAGGGTACAATGTCTACAGCTGGTATAAACCGGGATACCCGAGAGACTTCATGTACGACAATCTCGCTTATGTCAAAAAGATCGCCTACAATGACTGGTTTATCGGTGCGGGTTTTTTTCTGGACGATCTGCAAAAAGAGATCCAGGCGGACATTGTCGACTATCTCGATACCCATACGAAAGTCAACAACGGATTTTTTTACATCCTCGATAAAAATTTCAATATCGTTTACTGTCCTGAAGAGAAAGTTTCTAAAAATCTTACACGCTATGCGAAACAGGATATGTATATCGATGCCGCGCGTAATCTCTACTGTAGCCGGTATATCAAAGAGTACGGCTGGTATCTGGTCGGTGTGAAAAATCTGGCTGAGAGCATGCGGGCGTTTACCAGAGAACAGGTGCATAAAGCCTCTAAAATACACAGTATCAAAAAATATCTGCTGTTGCTTGGTGTTGCGTTGCTTGTATCGATTTTGCTTTCACTCTATCTCTCGTCGGTGATTTTCAAAAAAGTCAAAGATTATGAACTGCAGATCAACGCCGAACACGACAAAATGATGTTTCGCACCAAGCAGGCGTTGATCGGGGAACTCTTTAGCATGATCGCCCACCAGTGGCGTCAGCCGATCAATAAAATCGCTTCGATCGTCGCACTCTTGCGTGCTGAGCTTCATAGTGACAAATGCAGTCCGAAAGAGATCGATACGAAACTTGAAGAGATCGAAGAGAGTGTCGAATATATGAGTGATACAATCGAAGATTTTCGCACGTTTTACAAACCGACGACAGCGATCAAAGTGGTCAATCTCAAAGATTTGATTGAACGTTCGGTCCTTTTTTTGAATAATGCGATTGAAAAGAAACAGGTGCGTATCGTCAAAAAACTTGCCGACGATATCGAGATCAAACTCTATCGTAACGAGTTTTTACAGGTGATGCTCAACCTCATCAAAAACGCGATCGATGCGACGGATATCGGCGGGACGATCACACTACGGCTTTATCGCCACGGTAAGCGTGTGATCATTTCGGTCGAAAATACGGGCACGCCGATTTCGGAAGAGGTAATGCAAAAAATTTTTCAACCCTATTTTACAACCAAGAAAGATTCGATGGGACTGGGACTTTATATGACGAAGATCATTGTCGAAAAACATATGAAAGGAGAGATCCTCATCGAACGACTTCCACACGGTACGAAATTTCTCATTATCATATAGTTTTACTTTATCAAAAAAATAATTTAAATTATTTAAGTATGACACAACTTTGACACACTTTGTTGCTATACTCCCTTTATAAAAATTCAAAGGGATTGTTATGGTTGACTTGAAGAAGATTTCCGGAAAAGAACTCGCACACGCTATAGGTAAAACTCCGCCCGCAATTACCTATATGAAAAAACAGAATGCAAAAGAGTTTCAATTACTCAAACTCGGGTTGTTATGTAGTAAGCTGGGACTGGATGAAGATGATCTGGTCGCAATGTACAACCTCAAAAAAATCAAACTTAAAAATGTCGACCTGTACGAAGATGATTAATATTTTCCCGCGAATTGTTCCGGAGTTGACACAAACCCCGTGGTTTCGGGATTTGTGCATAGCGTTTAAAATTTGTAACGGAGGTTCGTGTAGAGATATCTGCCCGGTTCATGTAAAAGCATAACGTTGTTTTCTCCGCCCGTTGTCAGCAGTACCAGATCTTTGTAGGTATTGGAGATTGCATAGGTTTTGTCGAAAATATTATCCGCTCCGATAGTCAGTTCGAATTTGTTTGCAAACGTTTTTGTCGCTTTTAGGTTGATGACGGCATATCCCGGCAGTGCCTGTTCGCCGTTTTCTGCGTCATAGTCTTTCCAGGCGGAAGAGGCGATAAGTTCTGTGGTCAGTGTCGTTGAATCGTCATAACTGTAACCGGCTGAGAGGTTCACTTTCAGCGGCGGTATTTCAGGCATATTCGTTCCTGTCTGACCGCTCAGCGGATCCGATTTTTTCCCTTTTTGCCATGAAGCGCCGTAATCAAGCCACAGATTTTCGAGCGCAAACCAGGTACCGCTCAACTCCGCTCCGTAAATTTTTGCGTCTACGTTTTCGTAATTGTTTGCTTTTTTCGATGCGTTGTAGGCGATGAAGTTATCCAGCATCGAATAGAAAGTCTTCATTTTCAGTGTGAGGTTTTCAAACTGTTTTTCCAGTCCCGCGTCGAGTTCGTAATTGACGGTGGTATCGAGTGTCGGCGTGCCGATGCTGTTACCTTTCATACCGATCCAGTAGAGCTCTTTCGGATCGGGAACACGAGACGAGCGCCCCAGACCGATATAGTACTTATCCGCCTCTTTGTGCCACGTTGCGAGCAGATAGCCGTTGAGTTCGCTATAGTCGTTGTCGGGCTGAAGTCTGTTTTTGGACGTGACCGAAGTGTCGTCGTAACGCAGTCCGGCTTCCAGTTCCAGATGTGTCAGAGGCATAAATTTATCTTTGAGAAAGAGGGCATAGTTCTCGGTATCGACATCGTAAATGCTGTGAAATTTTGCTTCCGGCAGCGGCTTACCGTTTTTGTAGTAGCCGCCGTCCCAGTTGCGCAGGCTGTAGTCCAGCCCTGCCGTAATCGTATGGTTTTGCAAATCGAAACTGTTTTTGAGCTTGATACCGTCTGCTTTGGTGGTGAGTTTGTGCATCATTTCACCCATCTTCGCAGCAGCCATACGGTATTTGGTCGACATCGGATGTGTCACTTTCGAATAGTATGCCTGTAACTCCACTTTTTTGGCATAGGTTGCGAGATTTTTCATTATATATTCGAGATTGTAGAGATCGGAATCGTCGTAAATAGCATCCATTTTACTGGAAGGGTAAAGTACATCGTCACTTCTGTTGGCGGTATAGCCAAGGCGTAACTCCTGATTTTCGGTAATATCCCAGAAGAGTTTTCCCATCAGTGTCTTTTTGGTATAGGCATCCATATTGCGGTATTTGGGCTGATACTGAAATGCCGCGGGAACGGTGCCCTTTTTGATATTTTCGGCAATCTGTCCCACAAAATCTTTCCCGTCTCCGTCTTTGTACTGGTCACTTTTTTCGCTCGATCCCGTCAATAGCAGACGAACTTTGTCATTTCCGCCGCTGACGGAAAATGCCCCTTTCTTGTAGCCGAAGCTTCCTGCTCCCAGATTGAGATCGCCGGAGAATTTTTTGGAAGGTTTGATTGTACGTATTTTTACCGCGGCGCTGAGCGCACCGAAATCTTCCACATCGTAGGGTCCTTCCTGAATCTGAATATAGTCGACATTATTGGTAAGAATGTGCGATATGGGCGGATCCATCCGGTTGGGGCAGGCGCCGAAGATTTTTGCGCCGTCGATTGTGACTGCGATATTATCTTTTTTTTGTCCACGCACGATAATGTCGTTTGCGATGCCCGAACGCCTGACGATTGTGACGGAAGGGGAGTGTTTGAAAAGCGCTTCCGCAAGATCGGCGGATTTGATATCTTCACCGTGGACATCTTTGATCAGTTGGGTGTCTTTATTTGTCTCAATTTCGATCGTACCCAAATCCTGAGCCGCAAAAAGCGATACGGCACAAAGCAGCGAAAGGGAAATAGTTTGTTTGAAAGATCTGTTCATGAAGCCTCCTCTTGAATTCTGCAAAATTATGGCAACAATCTGTTAATTTTTTGTTAACTTTACCGAATACGGTAATGCAGATTTAAACGTATTTCGAGTGGGAAAGAGATATGCACATTTGTCGTATCGACAGGAAAGGCGGCTTCGACGGCGTGTTTGGCGGAAGCGTGAAAAACGCGTGCTCCTTCGACGCGAATATGCGTTACCGTCCCGTTTTGGAGGATTGTGAACTTGACTTGCACATTGCCCTGAATACCTCGCTTTTTTGCGATACGCGGATAGTGCTTTGCCCGGTCGATACGGGTTCGGATCGTTGCGAGAAAGCGGTTACGCCGTGCGGTGTCGGTTTGCGGTTTCGGGATATTTTTGAGAGGAGCGGGTATCGTTTGTGCCGGTTTTGGTGCAGGCGGTAAGGTTTGTACCGTATGTTGATGATGTGCAGATTTTTTGCGTCTTTTTCTGATCTGTTTTTTTCGGTGGGGTTTGGTTCTGATTTTCGGTTTGGAAGCGGGTGAAAATAGAGGCATCGGTGGCGGATCGGTCGGTTCTGCGGTGTTTAGTTTCGGTTTCTCAAAAAATTTGGGAACTTTCATCGTCTCGATGCAGGGAGGCGGGGGTGTGAATGTCTGAAGCGAAAGGGTGATGGTTTTTGTTTCAGGTTTTGTACCGACGATAGTATAGTGCTTTTTCCAGTAGAGATAGCCGCCGATGAGCAGCGAATAGAGAAGCAGTGTCAGAAAAAAGGAGAGTACGTAGCGATCCTTTGCCAAGTTGGTTCCTAATATCGCGTCGTTATGACGGCAATTTTTGAAAATCCGCGTGCTTTGAGCAGGTCCATCACCTCTACAAAGTAGTGAAACGGTGTATTTTTATCGGTATGGATCGAGACGGCGGTATGTGCTGGATCGAGAGTAGCGACAATCTGCTGCAGACGTGAGATCGGTGTATGTTGTTGCCCGACATAACAGGTGCCGTCTTTTTTGATGGTCAGCATCACACTTTTGGTATCCTCTTTGGCGGTTGCACCCGATTTTGGAAGATCGACTTTGAGTGCGCGGTTGGTGGCAAATGTCGCGGTGGCAAGTACAATGACAAGCAGCACCAGAACGATGTCGATAAACGGAACGACATTCATCCGCTCAAAACGTTTGCGTCTCATGAAGTGTGTCGCTCCTGTGCCACTTCCCATTCCGCCAGAAGACGCTCGACTTTTGTCAAAAGAGCGTTGTAGATGACTGTTGCGGGTATTGCGACGACCAGACCTGCCGCCGTGGCTTTGAGTGCGAGTGCCAGATGCTTCATGATCTCTCCGGGATCGATTTCATTGTGTTGTTCACCCATCACATAAAAGGTCAGGATAATCGCCAGAACCGTTCCCAGCAGCCCGATATAGGGTGCGGTGGAGCCGATGGATGCGATGGTATTGAGATGTTTGAAAAGATCGAGTTCGAGTGCTTTTTGATGGGTGTAAGTTGCAGGATCGACACTGCGAAAATAGAGCAGGCGCTCTATGGCAAACCAGACGGTGATAAACCCGAGCAATCCGAGCAATCCCAGAATTCCGTAATCGACAAGATGTTTCAAAGTTTCAACCGGCATGATGACTCGCTTGTAAGGAGAGTAAATATTGTCCGGATTATAGTTGAAAAGAGTTAAGCATCTGTTAAAG
>WGAE01000161.1 GCA_015489185.1 Campylobacterales bacterium | reverse complement strand
GATCACATCCTGGACGCAGGCACATCTGGCGCAGCCTCTGCCTTTGGATAAAGAGTATCAGTACAAAGCGATCGAAATGATGTTCGGTGAGGGGAGTTGGTTCAATCTGCTGTTTGGCATCGGATTGTTGATCTGGGCGTTTTTTTAACGCAGGTAGTCTGTCGGGACTTTGATGATCGCTTTATCGATCGGGGCAAAGGTTTCATGATCGTTTTCGAGATCCTCCCGATAAGCCTGTAACTGCGCACTGATACGAAGCAACCAGTTAATCAGCGCTTCACTCGCCGCTCCTTCCAGGGTGCGACACTCTTCGAGTATCTCTTCCGCAAGTGTGACAATTTTGTTGACAGGTTCGATTTTCAGATAAGCGCTTGCCGATTTAATCGTATGGAAAATGCGAAACAGTTCGTTGATATTGTTGCGAAATTTGTCCGGATCGTTCAAATCAATAATCAGCCGATCCAGATTTTCACTCTGATAGCTGAAATGTCCGAGAAACTCTTCGACAATCTCATAGTCAAATTCCGCTTCCAGCTCTTTGTATACACCCATTATCAGGAGTCTTTTTTCATTTTGACAAGACCGATGCCGATTGCGGTGATGAGCAAAATGACACCGATCGTCGCAAAGATAAATGTCAGCGTGACAGGCTGTGTCAGGTCAGGCATTAACCTACCACCTTTTCGCAGCGTTCACAAAGCCTCTCTTCCGATTCGCTTTTTTGTTTCCAGCATCGCGGACATTTCGATTTGTCGCTGCGTACGATTTCGAAACGATCGCCGTCGATTTCAAACGAAGCGATTGTTTCACCAGACACGTCGGCTCCCGCGCCGCTTACCGTAAACCAGTCTTCGGCATCGGTCGGGTCGAGTGTTTTGATCTTTTCAGAATCTGTTTTGACGGCAAGCTCCAGGGTCGTTTTGATCTTTTTCTCTTTTTTCAGTCCGTCGACGATTTCAAAAAATTTCTCTCTCGCTCGCATCATGTAAGATGTGTCAAAATCACTCTCAACCTCCGGCAGGGAAGTGTAGACCAGGTCAAAGACATCTTCCGCCTCTTTTTTCAAAACCGCAGGCGCGTATTCGAGCACTTCATCGACGGTATAGGTCAGTACCGGTGCCAGCAGTGCGATCATCCGCTCCGCAATCATTGCCATCGTACTCTGCGCGGAACGGCGTGCCTGGTCCTCTTTCGCGTTACAGTAGAGGCGATCTTTGGAGATATCCATATGAATACCGCTCAGCTCTGCAGTGATAAAATGGTTGAGCAGTGAAAGTGCTTTGGAAAAGTCGTAATTTCGAAAATGTGCATCCGCTTCATCGAAAACCTCTTTTGCACGGGAGAGAATCCATCGATCCAGTGTGCCCATTTTCTCAACCGGAAGCGGTCTTTCCAGATCGTTGATGTTTGCCAGTAGGAAACGGAGCGTATTTCTGGTTTTGCGATACTGCTCGGCGATCTGCTTCAAAATCTCGTCACCGATTTTTAAGTCGTTTTGATAATCGCTCAGTGCCACCCACAGACGAATGATCTCTGTCCCGAACTGTTTGGCGACTTTATCCGGTGCGACGACATTGCCTTTTGATTTACTCATCTTCTCGCCTTTGGCGTCGTTGGTGAAACCGTGGGTGATAAGATTTTTATACGGTGCGATTTCGTTGATCGCCGTACTGACGAGCAGGGAGCTTTGGAACCAGCCGCGGTGCTGGTCACTTCCTTCCAGATACATATCCGCAGGATACTCTCCCGCATCATATTCACGTGACTGTAAGACCGCTTTCCAGGTGGAACCGCTGTCGAACCAGACATCGAGAATATCATTGACTTTTTCCAAGTCGTCGGGGTCGTAGCCGCTTCCGGGATAGAGCAGCTCTTTGATCTCCAGTTCCCACCAGACGTCGGTTCCCTGTCGTTCGAAGATCATCGCCAGGAAGTTGAGCACCTTTTCATCCAGAATCACTTCACCGGTTTTTTTGTGACGGAAAAAGGCGATTGGTACACCCCAGTCACGTTGTCGGGAGATACACCAGTCTGGACGATTTTCGATCATCGACGTAAGACGGTTTCTGGAAGCGGGCGGATAGAAACGTACCCCCTCGAGTTGCTCCATCGCCGTTTCACGCAAAGTTTTTTCCCCCTGATCCATCGCGATGAACCACTGTTTGGTCGCACGGTAGATAACCGGTTTGTGCGTACGCCAGCAAAACGGATAGGAGTGGGTAAATTTGCTTACTTTCAGCAACGCATCTCCCAAGAGTTCGAGAATCGTTTCGTTGGCTTTGAAAATATGCATACCGACAAATTTTTCGGGTTCCGGAAGCAGTTTTTCACGTACGACCGTTTCGTCGAAAAGACCGCGATCATCCACCGGCATAATAACCTCAAGCCCGTATTTCAGCCCTACGCGGTAGTCGTCCTCACCGTGCCCCGGAGCGGTATGGACACATCCGGTACCGCCGTCCATTGTGACGTGCTCTCCCAGAACGATTTGTGATTTTCTGCCGTTAAGCGGATTGATCGCATGCAAATTTTCCAGTTGCGAAGCCGAGATATCCCGAATGATCTCTCCTGCGATCACCCCCTCTTCACGCAGCGCTTCATAACGTTTTTTTGCCACAATATAACCGTCGCTTGTCAGTACATATGTTTCATCCGGATTCAGTGCAATACCGACGTTTGCGGGGAGTGTCCACGGCGTTGTCGTCCAGATGACGATCGCACCGTTGTCGATACCCAGACGTTCTTTTGCATCGGCATCCAGCTCGAAAGCGACATAGATCGAGTAATCCTCTTTATCTTCGTACTCTACTTCAGCTTCCGCAAGTGCGGTCTGCGCCGCCCATGACCAGTAGACCGGTTTGCTGCGCTCAACCAGCAATCCCTTTTTAGCGATGTCGCACAATGCCCGATAGATATCCGCCTCAAAAGCGTATTCCATCGTTAAATATGGTTCTTTCCAATCAGCGACGATACCCAGGGATTTGAACTCCTCTTTTTGAATCTCGACGAACTTTTCCGCGTGTTTGCGACACAGTTTTCGTATTTCTGTAACGGGAAGCGTTTTTTTCTTCTCTCCCAGTTGCTTTTCGACCTGCTGTTCGATCGGCAATCCGTGGCAGTCCCACCCCGGTGTAAAACGGATATCTTCTCCTCTGAAATAGTGTGTTTTGACAACCAGATCTTTAAGAACTTTATTGAGTGCATGTCCAATATGAATATGCCCGTTGGCGTACGGAGGTCCGTCATGAAGTGTGAACGTTTTTGCACCTTTGTGCACGGTCGTCATCTTCTTGTAGACATCTTTCTCTTCGAACCATTGTCGATAGCGTTTGGGCTCGTTTTGCGGCAAATTTCCACGCATCGGAAAATCTGTTTTGGGCAGTAGCAGGGTCTCTTTATAATCCATCGTCGCAATATCCTTCATTGATTTACAGACGCACGGTAATCAGGGTGAGAGCCCTGAAAAACAGGGCGTGCGCCTCTTTTTAGCGCGGATTGTATCCAAAAAGCCCTTATAATGTATAATACCCCTGTCCATCGAAGGAGAGACTTCATGAAAAACGCACTGGTCATTTTGGAATACGCACTGCAGTACAATCCGGCATTTATCGACTATCTGAAACGGGAGATCAAAAAACATGTCGGAGAGCTTGAAACCATACACTTTGCAAAGAAGGGAGACGACGACATTATTCTGGTGCTCGAAGAGGTGATTGCATGGCATCAGAACGTTTTTGTCGTCAGCACCGAAAATTTTTCGTTTACCAATAAGATTGTCGCGACGGTGTGTCATGACGGACTAGTGCTCAAAGAGGGGATGCTCATTCCCTTCAAAGCGGAAGTTTACACAAAAGATAGTTACCTGATCAAAAAAGGGAGCACGCTGATCAATGTCCTGAATGTCAAACCGGGTGCCAAACTCCCGAAAATATTGCTGCAAAGCCGTACGTCGGGATTTAGCTTTTTTCTGTTCGATCCCGCACAGGCGAAAAAGACAGAGCAGATTATTACGCAACTGGAACTGAAGTATGAAAAAGTCAAACTGATCGAAACACTTCTTTTTTACAAAGTATATGCCGTCCATATGACCCAGATCGATATGCTGATTACGGAGATTAACCGTGAATTGTACAAAGTGGTGCTTGCCGGAGAAGATTTCACCCAGGCGGTCTGTGCACGGCTCATCGAAGCGGGTAAAACAGTCACCGCCGCCGAAAGCTGTACCGGCGGACTGCTGGCAAGTGAAATTGTCAAAAACAGCGGAGTATCCGCTATCTTTGCAGGTAGTGTCGTCACCTATGCCAACGAAGTGAAACACAACCTGCTCGGTGTGCGCGATGCAACACTCAGACAGTACGGTGCCGTCAGCAGCGAGTGTGTTAAAGAGATGCTCCATGGTGTGATGCAACGATTTCACTCCGATTTCGCGATGGCTGTCAGCGGGATCGCAGGACCGACCGGAGGAACACGCCAAAAACCTGTCGGAACGGTTTACGTCGGGGCAAAATGCCGCGGAAAAGATATGCAAATTCAAAAATTGTCGTTAAAAGGGGACCGGACATACATACGTGAAATGTCGGTATTATGGGCATTCAGACTGATGGTTGAGACAAATTTCGAAATTTTTTGCAAAAAACTCGAAAAAACTCTTGACAAGTGAGAAAAAATTTATTATAATTTCACCTCACTTGCACAGGATGAGGGAGAAAAGAAAAGCTTTTTTTTCTGAAAAAGCCTTCTCTATCAGCCTAAGTCAAGTAAATATGACCCGTTAGCTCAGCTGGTAGAGCATCTCCCTTTTAAGGAGGTGGCCGTTGGTTCGAATCCAACACGGGTCACCATTTCGGTTACGACCCCATCGTCTAGTGGCCCAGGACCCCGCCCTTTCACGGCGGTAACAGGGGTTCAAATCCCCTTGGGGTCGCCATTTTCACATTTGGTTTTAGTCCTGAAAATCAGATGAACAACCTTCATTGCGAAGGTCGCTTAGCTCAGTTGGTAGAGCGCCACCCTTACAAGGTGGATGCCAGTGGTTCGAGTCCACTAGCGACCACCAT
>WGAE01000160.1 GCA_015489185.1 Campylobacterales bacterium | reverse complement strand
AGGACATTACCGTCAAAAACAATCCTTACCTGAATATTTTTGAAGCGGCGGGGAACGACGGTATTGATCCTGATTATCCGGAGTACGGCATTATCAAAGGTCCGGGAAACTCCAAAAACGTTTTTACGATCGGTGCGCTCAATAGTATGGGGAACAATGTTGCATCACTCAGCAGCACAGGTCCGGTCAGAGACGGACGTATCAAACCCGATCTTTGTGTCAGAGGAGAATATGTGACCTCCGCATCTGGTGACGGCGATACGGCGTATACGATGATGAGCGGTACGTCGATGGCATCCCCTGCGGCGGCGGGTATCGGTGCGCTGGTAGCGCAGGAGTATAAACGAGTGACGGGCGGTTATGATATTCGTCATGATACGATGAAAGCGATTTTGATCAACACCGCAAAAGATGTCGCCAATCCGGGACCCGATTATAAAGCGGGATTTGGACTGATCGATGCGAAAGCGGCGGTCGATACGGTGCGGACGATCGCGACGAAAAATCCGCAAGTCACCCTCGCTTCGGTAGGATACAATCAACAGAATCGTTACGGTTTTGTGCTCGAAAATCGTGCCGATTTCAAAACCACGATCGCCTGGGTCGATCCCGAAGCCGATCCCTCCAGCGCTGTGACACTGGTCAACGATATCGATATGGTACTGGTCAATGATCAGACGGGTCAAAAATATTATCCCTATACACTGGATAAAACGCATCCATCGCGTCCGGCAATGCAGGATAAACCCAACCATGTCGATAATATCGAACAGATCGAGGTGAAAAACCTTCCTGCGGGAAGTTACCATCTGGTCGTAACCGGAACCAAAATCATTACCGATAGTCAGGAGTATGCGATTGCGTCCAATCTGCCGCTTTTCAGCCACTCCAATATCGAGACACTGCGACCGAGCAAGATTCAGAATTTTGCCCGAACAATGTTTCTGTCGACGCTCTAGTTAAAAATGTGCGCAGAGGCGGTGTATCTCTTCATACAGCGCTTCATGAAGTTCTCTTTTCCGTGGTGCCGTTTTGGCACTTCGGCAGGGTGTAACCGGTTGTGATGAGAGAAGACGCCGGATAATCTTTTGGGTATGCGTATCTTTTTTGGGCTCCGAAACGATTTTGAAATCGGAAGGGATTTCAAAAAGTGCGGGGTCGACTTTTTTCGCTTCGATTTTCGTCGCAAATGTTTTGACGTTAAAACCCAGAATCGATACCTCCGAAGCGAGTGTCAAACCGTTATTGCGACAAAGGTGTATGCCTTCCTTCTCCTCTTCGTTACAAGTGATACCGGCAATTTTTCGGGCATTTGCAATACAGTTTCCGTCGAGATTGTCAAGTGATTTACCGAAGCCTTTTTGGAGCGCGGATAAAATTTTTTGCTGCTTCTTCTTTGAAAGCTTTTGGTAGATACGAAAAAGTTCAAAGCTCTGTTTTGGGATTTTGTGGGCGATTTTACGTTTTGTATCGAGTAGATATTCGACATCAGGCAGAATCAATTTTATTGTATTGCTGTGCGCTTTTTGCTTCATAAAAGTGGTATTCTGACGTTCAATAAGCAACTGTTTCTCTCCGTAATCTTTGAAATAGAGCAGTTTTGCCCCCTTTTGGTTCCCCCTGACGGCATAATAGACCACCCCCTCTTTGATCGGAAAGTGTACCGCAAACGGGTTATCCGATCCTGCACAGGAGGAGACAGGTAGTATGAAGAGAAGAGCGATGCATAAGAGCGCAGATGAAATTTTAAACAATGCTTTGATCCCGAATACAATATTTCTTTGTCAGATTATAACAGAAAAAGGTCAAAATAAATTTAAAAAGTAAAAACTTTAATCTAAAATGAGCATTAAGGAGATTTTCAAGTGCAGATGTGTCAAATCGATACAAAAAAGCGGGAGCACCGCTTTATGAAGCGGTGCGTGGATCAGTCGATTTTTAATACTGTCAAAAACGCTTCCTGCGGAAGCTGGACTTTGCCGATCGCTTTCATACGTTTTTTACCGGCTTTTTGTTTTTCGAGGAGTTTACGTTTACGGGTGATATCGCCGCCGTAACATTTTGCCGTGACGTTTTTGCCCATCGATTTGACGGTTTCGCGTGCGATGATCTTGTTGCCGATACTTGCCTGAATAGCAACTTCAAAAAGTTGTCTGGGGACGAGTTCTTTCATCTGTTTGACAAAATCACGCCCTTTACTAACCGCCTTTTGGCGGGGAACGATAATCGAAAGGGCATCGACCACTTCACCCGCAACACGGATATCGAGTTTGACCAGATCCCCTTCGCGGTAACCGATCGGTTCATAATCGAAACTGGCGTATCCTTTGGTTGTTGATTTGAGTTTATCGTAGAAATCCATCACGATTTCGTTCATCGGAATGGCATATTCGAGCAGGACACGCTCAGGCGTGATATAGTCCATCTTCTCCTGAATACCGCGTTTGTCGTTGACAAGCGTGATGACGTTGCCCAGATACTCCGTCGGTGTCAGTATCGTCGCCTTGACATAAGGTTCAAGAATTTCGTCTATCTCATTGACAGGCGGCAGTTCGCTCGGGTTGTGAATCTCCAGTTCGGTGCCGTCGCTCTTGATCACTTTATAGATGACCGTCGGGGCGGTAGCGATCAGATCAAGACCAAATTCACGCTCCAGCCGCTCTTTGACCACCTCCATATGGAGCATGCCCAAAAAACCGACCCGGAAACCGAATCCAAGCGCAACGGAAGTTTCAGGTTCGTAGGAGATCGACGCATCGTTGAGTTTGAGTTTGTCCAGCGCGTCTCTGAGATCTTCGAATTTATCTGTTTCGATCGGATAGAGTCCCGCAAAGACAAACGCTTTTGCCTCTTCAAAACCTTCGATCGGTTCGGGTGTCGGATTTTTGGCATCGGTAATCGTATCGCCGACACGGACATCTTCGACATTTTTCAGTCCCAGCGAGACAATCCCGATCTCTCCCGTTTTGATTGTATCGGTTTTCATCGGACGCAGCGGGTGCGGGTAGGTGAGGGAGAGGACTTCATGTCTCTTTCCGGTGCTCATCACCAGCACTTCCTGCCCTTTTCGGATTTCACCGTCGTAAACGCGCACCAGCGCGAGCGCACCCAGATAGTTGTCAAACCAGCTATCGTAAATGAGCGCTTTGGTCGGTGCGTTTGCATCTCCGGAAGGGGCGGGAATACGGTCGACGATTGCATCGAGCAGCTCTTTGATCCCCTGACCTGTTTTGGCGCTTGTTTCGATTGCATCGGTGCAATCAAGCCCGATTGTCTGTTCGATCTCCTCTTTGACACGGTCGGGATCGGCGGCGGGAAGATCGATTTTATTGATGACGGGAATCAGTTCAAGATCGTTATCGACGGCGATATAGACATTGGCGATCGTCTGCGCTTCAACCCCCTGTGAGGCATCCACAACCAGCAGCGCACCTTCACTGGAGGCGAGCGAGCGACTCACTTCGTAGGAGAAGTCGACGTGTCCGGGCGTGTCGATGAGGTTGAGGGTGTAAATTTCCCCGTCTTTTTCATACTGCAGACGTACACTTTGTGCCTTGATCGTAATCCCGCGCTCTTTTTCGATATCCATCGTATCCATCATCTGCGCACGCATTTCACGGTCGGTAACGGCACCGCACTCCTGAATGAGCCGGTCGGCAAGCGTACTTTTCCCATGGTCAATATGTGCGATGATGGAGAAGTTGCGAATTTTATCCTGCATCAGATAAAGAGTCCGTTCACGCTTTCGTTGTGGTAGATGCGACGAATTACTTCGCTGAAGAGGTGCGCAACGGAGAGTACCGTGATCTTTTCGCTTTCCTGTTTGAGCGGGATCGTATCGGTAACGACCAGTTCGTCAAGCTCCCCTTTGTCGATTCGCTCATATGCGGGTCCGCTGAGTACCGGATGGGTACAAAACGCCATCACGGAAGCGGCACCGTTTTTCTTCAGCGCCCCGGCGGCTTTGACAATCGTTCCCGCCGTATCGATCATATCGTCGATGAGGATGACATCTTTTCCCTCGACATTTCCGATAATATTCATCACTTCACTCTCGTTTGCCTTTTCACGGCGTTTGTCGATGATAACCAGGTCGAGATCGAGCTGTTTGGCGAAGTTTCTCGCACGTGCAACTCCCCCGATATCGGGGCTGGCGATGATCGGATTGGGCAGATTTTTACGCTGGAGGTAATCTTTGAAGACGATGGAACCGTAAAGGTTATCGACCGGAATATCAAAAAAGCCCTGGATCTGTCCCGCATGCAGATCGACGGTAACGACACGGTCGATCCCCGCGGTCTCGAAAAGGTTGGCGACCAGTTTGGCGGTAATCGGCACACGTGGAGCCGCTTTTCTATCCTGTCTGGCGTATCCGAAATAGGGCACAATTGCCGTGATCGTATTGGCGGAGCTTCTGCGCAGTGCATCGGTCATGATGAGCAGTTCCATCAGATTGGCGTTTGCCGGAGCACAGGTAGATTGAATAATAAACACATCGCGACCGCGCACACTCTCACTGATCTGAACATTGATCTCACCGTCACTGAAACGGTTGATCGTCGCTTCGGAAAGCGGTATCGAAAGATATTTGGCGACAGCTTTGGAAAATTCCGGATTGGCGGTACCTGAAAAGACCTTGTAGCCTCTCATGAAAAGACCTTTGTAGTTTTTGGTGATATTTTATATAAAACTCTCTGATAAGAGACTGAGATGTCTCAAAAAGTCGTTTTTACGGTACTTTTCGTACAACCTCTCTGTCAGAGTGAATCTGTTATGATCTTTGGAAATAAAAAACGATCGGGAG
>WGAE01000159.1 GCA_015489185.1 Campylobacterales bacterium | reverse complement strand
GCGAGAATTACCATCGTCTTGCCGCTGCCGACATCCCCCATAATGAGCCGTTTAGCGGCGGTCTCCTTCATGAAGTCCCGCCGAATCTCTTCGATCACTTTCTGCTGATCCCCGGTCAGGGTGAAGGGCAAACTTTCAATAAAAGGGGTAATATCACCGTTCAGCTGTGTCATCGCCGGAAAGTCGAGCCGTTTGGCGGAGAGTTTCTTGAGGTGGTTGTAGATCTCGGTATATTTGAGCGCTTCGATCGTCGCGGCATCGAACCCTTCATGTTCGCGCCATTTTTGGACATACACCAAATCGGGATGGTGCATACGCCACAAAAGTCCGGCACGCCTAGCATCGAGCCCCGCGTTTATCAGCGCTTCTTTTGTCCCGAAGCTGTCGATCAGGCGCGTAAGGGTCTTGTTTTGCAAGGGGCTTTTGTACTTGACCTCAATCGTGTCAACACTCTCGGTGATGGCGGGCTGTACCATCTGCCAGGCGTTGAATTTGTATTCCACCTTGCCTTTGAGATAGTAGCGTTTACCGCTTTGAAATTTGCCGCGGTGGTAGGGGGTGGGGTGGAAGATGATCGCGTTGATCGGAAAACCGAAGTTGTGTACATCGAGTCTGAGGCGCAGATATTTGGGATGGTAGGTGGAAGAAAGGACCGTCGCGTCAATCAGGTTGATCGTACCGTCGACCGGCGCTTTTAGTAAAAAGAGGGGTTCGTAACTTTTGGGAGCGATCAGCGCAAGGTCGAGCGGATTCTCGACCCCAAGCTTTTTAAGCCGTGCCTGATCTTCGGGTGTCACTTCTTCGTAACGATCGAAAAGCTGAGCTTCCCGATCTCATGATGTGCTTTGATAAAGGCGTTGAGTTCTTCACGTCTCAGCGCTTCGATCTTCTCAAGCTCTTTTTGGTGGTACCCCACACCAAGCCCCTGATAATACTCCATAAAGGTGCGGTTCAGTCGCTGAGAGAGGACTTCGTTGCGTAACGGCTCGCTACCGGAGATGAACCGTTTCGCCTGCGCTAGCTCCTCCTCCGTCACACCTTTTGCGACAAAATCATCAATCACCTCTTTGACCAGTTTGATCGCTTCATCCTGCGACTCCAGTTTAGTCTGCAGATACCCTTTGAGAGAGGTGTGCGATTTGTTGATATTGGCGCGACAGTAAGCCGAATAGGCAAGCCCGCGCTTGACGCGAATCTCTTCCATCAGACGGCTTCCGAAACCGCCCGCACCGAGAATAAACGCGGCAACTTTGGCTTTGTAGCGGTTTGGATCATCCGCCTTGACATGCAGCGGTGCGCTGAAATAGATATACGCCTGTTTCGTATCTTTTTTGGCAACTACCTGTGAGGGTTTTTCCGTATGGCTGACAAACGGAAGCGGCTCCATGCTCCCCTTTTGCAGCGGTTCGAGCGCTTTTTGAGCAAACTGTTTCGCCTCTTCAAGCGTCATATCACCGCCGACGACCACGATCGCACGGCTAAGTACCAGATGCGATCCGATAAACGACTGTACATCATGAAGCGTCAACTTCTGCAGGCTCTCTTTCGTACCGATCGAAGGGTGTCCCAGCGGCGTGTTTTTGTAGACCAGCAGTTTGAGATTGAGGCTTGCGATATAGTCGAAATCGTTCTCTTTTTGCTTGATGCGGCTCAGTTTCAGCAACCGCACCTTTTCGAAACTCTCTTTTGTGAAGTTGGGCTCCTTCAGGAGGTCGGCCATCAGCATGACACCTTTGTCGAACTGCTCCTTCAGCGACTCCAGCTCCAGCACGAAGGTCTCGGTGCCCGCGTTCGCGGAGAGATGGATCGCGTTATCTTCCAGCTTTTTGGCAAACCCGACCGCACCCAGACTTTTGGTCCCCTCACCCAGCAGCGACGCCGAAAAAGAGGCGATCCCGGGATGCTCACCGTCGGCGATACTGCCGCTGTTTTGAAAGACCAGTTGCATCGATGCGATCGGCAGGGTCGTATCTTTTTCAAAAATAAGCGGTATATCGGTATTTCCGACTTTGATATGCTCTACCGTTGCGCTCAAAAGAACTCCTTGTATCAGAAAAAATAGTGTGAAGATTTTAAACATGTGCTTTATCGTAAACCTCCAGAATATTGTACGCCGTATCACGCTTGGCGGGGATTTCGCCGACATCTTCGATCAGACGGATCATCTCCTCCTGATTCATGCGGTTGACCGCACCAGCCGCCGCGACGACATTCTCCTCCATCATCGTACTGCCCAGATCGTTGGCACCAAACAGCAACGCCAGCTGACCGATGTAACTGCCTTGTGTCACCCATGAACTCTGGATATTTTTAAAATTGTCCAGATAGAGCCGACTGACGGCGAGCAGTCTTAGGTAGCGGTTGGAGGATTGTTTGGTAATGGTCGGAATCTCCTGCGCCAGTTTCGTGTGGCTTGGCTGAAAACTCCACATGATAAAGGCCCGAAAGCCGCCCGTCTCATCCTGAAGATTGCGGATATGCTCCCAGTGTTCGATGATCTCTTCATCGGTTTCGACCGTACCGAACATCATCGTCGCGGTCGATTTGATGCCGACCTTGTGCGCCTGACGGTGTACTTCAAGCCAGCTTTGGACATCAAGCTTTTTGGGGGCAATGATATCCCGCACCCTGTCGCTCAAAATCTCCGCCCCGGCACCCGGAATCGAAAAGAGTCCCTTCGCATGCAGACGCTCCAGTACTTCTCGGTAAGAGATTTTGGAGATGCGTGCGATATAGTCGATCTCGATCGCCGAAAATCCGTGGATCGTGATGGTCGGATAGTTGGTGTGAATCCACTCAACCAGCTCTTCGTACCATTCGATTTTCAGTTTCGGATGGACACCGCCCTGAAAGAGAATCTGCGTCCCGCCGATGGCGATCAACTCTTCAATCTTCTTGCCGATCTCTTCAAAACTGAGCACATAGGCATCGTCATCTTTGCCGTGGCGGTAGAAGGCGCAGAATTTGCAATCGACCCAGCAGACATTGGTGTAGTTGATATTGCGATCGACGACAAAAGTCGTGATCTTTTCGGGATGAAGCTCCCGCTTTCTTTCAAGCGCCATCCGTCCCAGCGTCTGCAGATCCGCGTTTCGGATCAGATCGAGCGCCTCTTCGTTTGTCATACGTGCCATAATCCTCTCCACCCTTTTCTCGAAATAAAAAATGGATTCCACTAAAAAATCTGCTTCTCTCAAACGGCTTCGCGGTGGGTACCCCGAAATCCGTACCGGATTTCGACCCTTCCGCTGCAGATGTTTTCGTAAATCAGATTTTTCAGTGGACTCAACGAGAAATTATAGCGTCTTTTGTTAAAAGTCCACCCGCAACGTACGTGAGGTATCCCCTTTGATACGAATATTGTCAAATGTTTTGGTATTGCCGTGCTCTTTGACGACAATACGATACGTACCGGCAGAGAGTTGCAATCGTGCCGTTCCGGTTTCCGGAGAAGAGAAAGTATAGGCGTAACGGGATTTGGAGCCGTGTTTGTAAATCTCGATTTTGACATATGCCGGTTGCCCTTTACGCTTTGCGACGACAATTAGCTTACCAACACTAAAGTAGACCCTTTTATGTACCGTTTCACCCTCATCCAGACGAATCTTCCCGAGATTTTTACGCTGTTTGGAGGTACCGGAACGGTATGTTGCTTTCAACACGTATGTACCCGCAGGCAATCGTACCTCTTTACCGATCCCTGTATAGAAAGTTTTGACACGATGTTTTCCTTTAAAAACCTCCACCCATGCCGAAACCGGTTTGCGATTGCAGTAGGCTTTGACATGCACTTTCCCCGTCGGATTGCGATCGGCATATCCACCGCCGATGACGCGGTTTCGCATCGAATCGATCCCTTCTGCACCTCCGGGCGTGCTCTTTTTCGAGATAATCTTGGTAATCACAATCTTGTTGCTTTGCGGCTGCGTTGCTTCCGACTGCTCGGTCACCACAGGCGGTTGCACGGGTTGCGGCTTTTGCGTTTCAGTTTTGGCGACAACCGGAACTTGCTCAGGTATCACCGGTGCGGACGGCGCAGAGAGTACCGGCGGTGCCTGAAGCGTTTGCGGTTTCGGTTGTGCCGCAACAGGCGGTCTCTGTTGCATGACGGCAGGCACACGCTCTTTTTGTGAAACAGCGGCAGAAGGTACCGGAGGCGTCGGTGACGAAGAGAGCGTCGGACGTGTTGCGGAAGGTGCCGTCGGAAGCGTCATCGCTGGATATGCCACAGGCGGAGTTACAGGTTTGGATATGACGGATGCTGTCGGTATCTCCTCTCTGGGAACAGATAGCCGGCTTGCCTGCGGTCTTGTTTGACGGCTAACCTGCGTAACCGGCAACCGATCCTGCGGCAATGTCGCGGAAGCGATCACCGGTTTTTCGATCACACCTGAAGGCACTTTGGATGCCTCTGCATCGATCCCTCTGTTTGCAATCTCCACCGAAGAGGTAACCGCTGAAGGTGCAGGGAACGATTTGGCATTGACTTGTTCGAACGATCCTGAAGGTGGAACTGGAGGTAGTGTCTCAAACTTCGGACGTGCAATCGGTGCCGTCGCGGAAATCTCTTTTTGTGAAAGTTTGTTGAAGTGTTCAATATCGGTTTTGTTCTGTTCTGAAGCTTTAACCATTGATGGCATCTTCACCTGTGCCGCTGTTTTACGTTCGGTACGGTTGGATTCATTTGAGAGTTTTTTTGATACTTCTTCTTTTTTTTGCACCGTTGCGGTTGGGCTTTTCTCTTTAAGTACACGTGTGATCTTTTCAAACGCGCTTTTGAGTTTCTGGGTAAAGAGATCGATAACCCCCGCTTTTTTCTCCTCTTTCTTTTGTGCTTTTACCGTCGCAGCAGCTGTTTGATTACGATCGTGTTCGGTTGTGGTATTCGTTTCGGTTCCCTTTGGTTGCGAAACGACTTCGGTACTTTGGGATCGTGCAGTCAAGGCGGCAGGAGAATTACAAGGTACGATCTCTCCCTGATCATCGAAGCAGAATGCATCCGATTCGATGATAATATTATTCTCTTTATCGATTCGGATCCGATGTTCCTTCTTTTTTGCACTTGCATGCAGTAACTTCTTGACCGTTTTGGGAAGTTTTCGGTAAGACTGGGTTTTAAGCAGAAAATACCCCTTGTTGATTTTGACCAAAACAACATCTCCGGATGCTCTCTCTTCATTGAAAATGATATAAGTGTCTTCGCTAACGTTTTTGTTTTGAAAATAGATATGCGCCCCGTTACGCATCTGAATGTCGTAATTCGCATCCGGTACAATATGGTCCAAATCTTTAATCACAGAGAGAGACTCACCCTGTTTGGGATGAAACGTCGCTTTCTCTCCGGGACCGAGTGAACGTGTTTGTTCAGTCAATTCAGCGGCATTTAAACTCGAAAACAGAATAAAGGAAATCAGTAAAAAGAGTCTCAAAGCTACATACCTTAATATTTGTTTTTATTTCTATTTTAGCTTAAAGCGTATCAAATTTTCTTTTAAATTCAGACTTCATGATGAAATTCAGGTAAAATATCTTTAAGTTTTTTCACCTTATCTTCAGTAATCAATAATTCTTCAATATCTCGATTCAACTTATCGATATCGTAAACCGTCGTTTTGGATACCAGAATCGAATCATACATCGTTTTTTTGTCGCTCTCGTCTATGAGCAGCTCTTCGTAAAGCTTTTCTCCTTTACGAAGTCCCGTAAAAACGATACCCAGATCTTCTCTGTCGTAAATTTTGAGCATTTTCCGTGCCAAATCGACGATCTTGACCGGTTTACCCATATCGAGGATAAAGAGTTCGTTCTTTTGTGCTATCGCCGCCGCCTGGAGCACCAGTTGACACGCTTCGGGAATCAGCATAAAGTAGCGTGTAATCTCCGGATGGGTAATCGTCAGCGGCCGATTCTGTGCAATCAACCGTTTAAATTTTGGAATCACGCTGCCGCTGGAACCAAGCACGTTACCGAAACGCACCGCCGTGATCAGTGTATTTTTACTCTCGACATTCTGAGCATAAAGCTCACACACCCGTTTGGTCGCACCCATCACGTTGGTCGGACGTACCGCCTTATCGGTCGAGATAAGCACAAATTTTTCGACTCCATATTCAACGGCAAGATCGATCGTATTTTTGGTCCCGATGATGTTATTCAGTACCGCCCCTTCCACATTCTCTTCACAGAGAGGCACATGTTTATAGGCTGCGGCATGAATGACAATCTGCGGGCGGTATTTGACAAACGCTTTTTCAAGCAGCTTTCTATCCACAACCGATTGCATCAGCGGTACGACATCATGATGTAAAATCTCTTCACTGATCTGGTAAAGGTTGTACTCACTGTGATCGAGCAAAATCAACCGCTTCGCACCGCTTCTGGCACACTGTCTGGCAATTTCACTGCCGATACTCCCCCCTGCCCCGGTGATCATCACCACCTTCCCTTCGATCAATCTGTCGATCACCTTCGTGTCAAGATCTTTGGGACGTCTGGCAAGAAGATCCTCAATAGCAATATCGCGCAAATGATCCTCTTTATCTCCCAGTAGTTTTGAAAGTTTGATATGCTCTATTCCCGCTTTTTTAAGCCGTTCAAAAAGCGCATCGAGTTCATCCGGTGTATACGCTTTGGTAATGATGGCACTGTTGATACCGTGCTTTAAGATCAATGATTCGAGTTCGTCGCAAGAGTAAATTTTTCTATTGCTCAAATAGGATCCAACCATCGATCTATCGTCATCAACAATCACTACGGGAAAATAATCGATAATACCGTTATAGGCCGAAGCAATAATCTGCGCCGCTTTCTGGTTTGCCCCGATAATCACACTCTTATTGATACTCTTCCCCCCGGCACCCTGCAGTATCCTTTTGGCAAAACGAAACGTTCCCGTCAAAAAGAAAGAGATCAGAAAATCGATCGGTAGTACGGTTCGCGGAAACGCCCCGTGATAGAAGAGCTTGACATACGCAAAAAAGAGCAGTGCGGCAATGATCAGTGCCGACAGCAACTTTTTGACATCTTCAAGCACGAAGTATCGCCAAGTGATGAAATACCCTTTCAAAGCAAACAGTACCGTCACTTTACACCCGATATATATCCAGACCAGTTCATGAAAGCCCCGGATATGCTCCTCAGGAATGTGAAAATTGAATCGCAGGTTGTATGCGAGTTTGAAAGAGAGATAAAATAAAAGTGTATCTAC